>NZ_JBEXVD010000007.1:0-100733 GCF_040638655.1 Streptomyces sp. NPDC005963
GCCCCGGCAACCCGCAGTTCCGGCTCGTCCATCCGCGGCGAACAACCCTCCCGCCGCGGAAACAAGCAGCTCAAACGGGCCTTCTTCCTGTCCGCATTCGCCGCCCTGGCCGACCCGGCGTCCAGGACCTACTACGACAAGAAGATCGCCCAGGGAAAGCACCACACCCAGGCCCTCCTCTGCCTCGCCAGACGCCGAGCCGACGTGCTGTTCGCAATGCTCCGCGACGGCACCTTCTACGACCCCCAACCCACCCCCACAGGTTGACGAAACCCATAGGGGCACCCCCCCGCAGCCCGGAGCGCCGGCAGCACTCACCCAGCCACAAGCTCCCCTCCCGCAGCCCAGAACCCCGGCCACCGCTCCTCTACCGAAGCCCTCCGTACCAAACGCCGGTGAATCACCGCTACCGGCTGTCCCGGCAATTCACCGGCCATGAGGGCTCGGTGTTCGGGGTGGCGTTCTCCCCCGACGGGCACCTCCTCGCCACCGCTGGCTGGGATGGAACAGCCATGCTCCACCTCATCCCGCCCGGCCCGCTTCCCCAGGAACTCAGTACCCCAGGAAACTTCCCAGGATGAACTACGCCCGCCGCCCGCTGGGCCCGGCACCGAGATCCCCAAGCCTCCGAACGGACCGCCGACACCACTTCGCCGCCTGAGGCCAGATGCAGCCGCACAACGAAGCGGGCTCCGGTAATCCCCTCCTCCAGGGGACCGCCGGACGAGGCCCTGGGAACGAATAGGTTCCCAGGGCCTCCGCCATCCGACGGGCCACCTGCGCGCGGCTCGCTGGGCAGTTCAAGGCGATGCGCTAACTCCTGGGCGGGGCTCCGCATTCGTCGGCTCCTGCTTGTCGTCTACGCCGAGCAGCAACGCAAAAATTGTCACCGTGGCCGCACCCGCAGTGACGGCCATGCCCATGTGCCCCTTCGGCTGAGGCGCCTCGACGGTGCTCGGCGGCTTGTCGTGCTGGTACACGCAGTAGGCGAT
Source organism: Streptomyces sp. NPDC005963 (assembly GCF_040638655.1). NCBI lineage: Bacteria > Bacillati > Actinomycetota > Actinomycetes > Kitasatosporales > Streptomycetaceae > Streptomyces > Streptomyces sp. NPDC005963. Next base: position 993 of record NZ_JBEXVD010000007.1, read on the forward strand.
GAGGCAGCCCAGTCCCACCGCAAAGGCGGGCGCCGGGGAAACGTTCACGTGCCGTCCTACAGCTGCCGTGATAGACGGATGCTGCGTAGCGAGATAGAAGACGGCCGCAAGGGTCAGGAGACCGAGCCATGCGCCGAACAATTGATCGCGGGTCAGGCCCAGGAAAGGCTCCGGGGCATCGGTCGTGTCGGAGGTCTGGCTGTTGATGATCGCTCCTCAAGTCAGGCTGGCGGGGGTTACACGCTGGGCGGAGAAGGAAGTGCCAGCGCCTTGTGTCGCGGACGCCGCCAAGGGCCGGTCCCGACACTTCGGAGGGCGGCTGCTTCTCCGTCACGGGGAGCACTGTGCAAGGTTCGGGGGCAAGCCGCGCAACCCCGAACATCCAGAACTCAGCTCGGACGTCCGCATCCTCGAACTGCCTAACTGACCTGCCGCTTCCTCGCGATGACGGTCGACGGGCATCACGCATACACCATCGGGTTGCTAGCGCCGCAAGCTCGCCGTACGCAACGCAAAAAGGGGAGGGCCCGCACCCGTTCGGCGCGAGCCCCTCCCTACGTGATGCGCGGGGCCATGCGCCCCATCGCTCAGTCGGCCGCTGCCAGAGCAGAGTCGGCCTGGCACTCGCTGCACAGGATGCTCCGACGAGCCAGGGGCTTCGGGGAGACCCGGATGACCGCAGGCGGAGCGCACTTGCACTGGGCCTTGACGTAGTTGCGGTCTTCCTTCTCCTGCACCTCAGGCACCTCGTCCGCGGCGGTACCCACCTCGTCGGGGTCGCCGCCGGCTGTGCTGCCCTTGCCGCCGCCACCTCGCGACCGCCCCCCAACTCGCGCACACGGGTCGCGCGAGTCGCCCCGTCCAGCGCAGCGATCTGCTGCGCGTATGTCTCTTTGGCCTCCGGCCCCAACGTCGTATCCGCGAACCCGTACTTCTTCTTCCAGTAGGCGCTGAGATTCTGCTTCTGAACAAGCCCCAGCTCCGCGGCTGCCTTGGCGAACTCCTTGTTGTGGTACTGGCTGACGGAGCAGTCCTTCACGCCGCGGGCCTCCCAGATTGCGTGCGCACCCTCGTGCAACAGGTAGCCGAAGACCTCCTCGGCGCCGTCCGTGAGGGATTCGGCGGTGACGAAGATTTCGTGGTGGACTTCCCCGCCTTCCCGCAGGCGCCACCTCCGCGGTGCGAAGTTGGCCAGCTCGACACCGGCGAGTACGACCGATCGGCCAGCGGCGGTTAGCCGACCGATTCCGCCTCCTCGGGCCGCTGGATCGCGTATGAGGCGAGGCGAATGTTCCACCGCGGCCACGGGCAGGGTTCACCAGTCGCCGGACGGTCCGGCGCGCGAGGGGGAGAAGCCTGATGAGCCAAGATCTGAGCGCCGAGCTGTCCCGCATCTACGAGCGCTGTATCGAGCAGGTACACACGATCGCCGCGCTCGACCCGGCCAAACCTGTAGAAAGATGGAACCAGTACACGTGCACGTCCGCCAACGAGTTCGCGGTGGATGTCGAGATGGCGTGGATCGGAGATCACCCCGAGCACGAGGTGCGTGACACGTACCGGGCAATCATGGACGGCGTTCCCATCGAGCGTGAAGGCGCCTCCGGGGACTCACCTACGGGATACATCACGTACGGGCTGACGTCCTTCGCCCGTGTCCTGCAATGCATCGAAGCCATGCGCGCCGGCCGATTCGACCCGCACGTGCCAGGCGGCATCATCCGAAACGACAAGGACTGAACCTCGGAATCCGGCCCCACAGGATGCCGCCTCCGGCACGTTCTACTCTGCCCGCCCCGCCCGGGGCTCCGGACGGAGCCGTACGATCCCCGGCATGACCGCCCCACCCCGCCGCCCCTGGGGACCGGCCCCGAAGACCGCCCGCGCGATTTTGAGGCAGGGGGCGGGCCGCGATAGCAGGGCCGGCGAAAAGCCTGCCAAGCCCCGTAGAGACGGGGAACAGTGCGCGGAGACAGTCTAGTGAGCGCGTGAGGAGGGCACGGTCTACCAGATCGCCACGCCGGCCACTGACGTCGCAGCCCATCAAGGGGCCGAGCAGCGAACGAAAATGAGGCGCGCGCCGCCTAGCGAGCCAGCCACCCTGGGACCGTGAACGAAGCACTGGACGACCCAGTCGATCTATCCGGACTGCCTCCACGGCGCCCGAACTGGCAAAACACCGCTGTCATCGGCGGCATCCACGAGGACGACTTCGACATAGCTCTCGGCTACTTGCAAGCTGCGGACATTCTCGCCAGTCACTGGATCCGCAGCGGTACGAACGACGCACTGCCGGTCCCGATCTACAACAACTACCGGCACAGCATCGAGCTATCCCTCAAGGCGTGCATCCGCCTGGCGGCGAACTGCCTGCGCTGCAACGGCGTCGATCTGTCGTCCGACGAGCCCGACAAACTCGTCAACGCATCGCACGCGATCGGGCACCTAGCGGACCGATTGAACCAGTACCTAGGCCGGCTCCTGGAGGCCCCAAACAATCGCATCCCCGAAAAGACGCAGGAGACCCTCGACTGGCTGCACCAGCTCGACGAGAACGGGCAGACCTTCCGATACAGCACCGTCAAGGGCGGCAAGGGCAAAGGAGTGGCGCAAGCTCGGCCGAACCAGCAGACCATCGACTTCGACGCCGATTGCCGCCGCCTACACGATGCAGGCTGGATGCTCTACAGCGCCGTAGGGGGCTACCTCGACAACCACGCCGCCCTACAGGCCGAGTACTACGCAGAGATGGCACCGGACGCGGCATGGTGAAAGATCACCGGAGTCCCGAGATGCCCAGTTACCCTGCCCCGGCACCGGCGACTCGACAGGCCGCTCTGTAACCGCGAAGTTCAGATTAGCCTGCGTCCGCTGCTCACTCCTGAGACCCGACCCCGCGCAGCGCAGCCGAGTAAAGGAGAAGCCGACCGAGCCCGGTCGACCGAGGCAGGCCGGCCGGGCTCGAAACGCCATGTCGTGAGCGATGGGAACGGCACTGCGTTCCGATGAGAGCGCCACATCCACACGGTCGTACTTGCCTGAATCAGTGGACGTAGGGGTTATCCGACGCGCGGGATAGCTTGCAGTTGTCCCTGATCTTGTCGCGACAGACCTTCACCTTAAGGCGTGCGATTTCCCCGCGAATGCTGCCGTGGAGCCTGACCCAGCTGACCGTGGTGTTGTATCCATTTTTGTTCCAGCGCTGCTTGAAGTCCCACCACCCCGGATAGGAAACATAGAAGTAGACGGATTCCCCGTCGTTGCCGGTGTCCTTGAGGTAGACGTTGCGGAGGGTGAAAGAGGAGGGGCCGGTCCAGTCGACCGTCAGGCCAACCGCCGCCCCTGCCGTGCTGGTCGTGAGCCTGTCGTTGTCAGCCGCGTGGGCGGCGCCAGGCATCAGGCCCAACGCCGTGACCGCCGCGCTCGCAGTGACCACCGCAATAGAACTCTTTCTCACTCGCCCCAGGGAATGTCGCAGTCTGTCCATCGGAAACCCCCATGTCGTAGCTCCGTACCGACATCCTCCCGACGGAAATTTCCCACCAACCTAAGTAGGCGCAATCGCGAACATAAACCACCCTGCGAGGTAGTTCGCGTCTCGTGTCCGAATCCACTCAAGCTCACTGGTTCGACGCCGTTCAGCCAGCTCTGCACGTTCGAAGGCACGGCTCCGACCCCGAATCCCTGGCGGACAACAGAGGGCCGAGGATGAATTCCTAGTTCAGAGACGCACGAAGCCAATCGAGATAGCGTCAGACCAAGCGCCAGACCAGCTAGCACGAGGCGGGCGGACCCCGAGCGCCTGTGCCCGGCCACAGCTACGGGCCGCTTCGCCCGCCCAACACTGCGGGCACGACATCTCCGCACCCATCTCGCCGAGCTTCCGCGCCTCGGTCGTCGTGATGTCGCGAGTCTCCAGTTCCGGGTGCTCGACCCGGCAGTCCGCTCGGTGGAGCTCCACCGTCTGGCGCGCATCCGCGGGGACGCAGGCCCTCCAGGTCTTCGGCTCCGACTCGGGCATGGCCGCCCCCCGCGCCGCACGGGCTGCATCATCCCGAGCGCGCCGTCTGGCCGCCTCGATCCAGCGGTCAGTCTGGGCCAGCTGCTGAAGCTGCACCCGCCGCAGGAACCGCAGCTTCTCAAGGTCAGACGAATAGGACACAAGTTCGATACCATGCCGCCGCCCTCGACACCCCCAACGGCAAACCGCCTGCCCTCACCAAACTTGGACCGCCTGTTCTGAGTCCCCAGTGGGCTGCCGAGGCTGTCGCTCTGAATCGCACGAGAAGCAAGTGAGGGGCTGTGACCTGGGGAAATAGCTACGCCCCTCCTAGAAAGAGGGGGTGTGTGGCCACCAGTGCACATCGCCAGACATCTGCGTTGGACGCAGCGAGGATGGCGCGGCACGCTGCTGCCACATACCGATCCGGGGGATGGAGTCGCGAGAGTGAGTACTCATGGGACGCGGGAACTGTGGGATCCGTTGGTGCGCAGAGTCGTCGCAGTGCTGCGGTCGCGGATGCGGGAGCGCGGGCTCAGCCAAGGTCAGGTAGCCGTGATGATCCGGTGTCACCCATCAAGGGTGTCGCGCGCTCTCTCGGCCAGCTCGATCCCTCCCCGGCACCTGATCGAGGCAATCGCGATGCGCCTCGATGTCGAGGTGCCGATGGTGATGCGTATGTGGGCCGACGCTGATGCGATCAGACGGGAGGGGCGCGCGTGCCGAGAGGACGGAGGCCCCCCAGATGGGCTCGCCAGTTATAGCGATCTGATCAGGGCCCTATCCGGGCTGATCGACTCCGCTGGACTCTCCCAGAGGGAGCTGACACGACGGGATAGGAGCGGGATACTCCGCCGGTCCACGCTGGGCGCTGTACTGCGTGGTGAGCGCAGTGCGCGTCGCGACGTTGTGCTCGCGATCGTGCGCACATGCGGTGCGGGCCTGGCGGCGGTGGCTGCCTGGGACGCGGCGTGGGAAGCTCTGGGGCGCCCCCACAGGGAGGCGCGGCTACAGCGCTCGGCCGAGATTTACAGCAGGATCAAGCGCGCCGACCGGCGCAGCGATCTGGCGTATGAGCGGCGGGCACTGCACCGGGCGACGTGGCCGTGGTGACCCGCGGCACCCGAAGTGGAGAGCGGCGGGCTGTCATTGAGATCTACCTCCACGGCCTGCTCTATCTCCGAGTAGAGCGCCCGCCACGCTGGGCCGTCGCCCTTCTCTTCAGCGGCATGTCGGCCGCAGTCACCTGGTACCTAACCCAGTAGCCGCGCCGAATGCTTCGGGCATGGCGCCCCGGGCGGCCTGCGCTGCCGTCTAGATGATTGATTCCGAGGTCAGTGGTCGTAGGCGGTCAGTGATCGGATGACGGGTCCGCCAGTCTTGTGGTTGTGTCAGATTGCGGCGGTCAGGGCGAGGAGTCGTTGCAGGATGCGGACGGTGACTCCGGCGGGTGTGCGGCCATCGTGCCGTTCCAGGTCGAGCTGGCCCTTCAGGGTCTGGTTGACCGACTCGATCAGCTGTCGTAGCGGCTTGAACAGCTCGGTTCCGGCCCGTTCGGGTTCGCCTTTGCGGGCCGGCCGCAGCAGCAGGACTCCCAGGCCGGCCAGATCCCGCTCGAACTCGCGGCCGTAGTAGTTCCTGTCCGCGAGCAGAGTTTGCCCGGGTCGGTCGGCGAGGAGGCCCGGCTCGACGGTGAGGATGTCCAGCAGCACTTCGCGTTCGACGGCCTTCGCGCCGGTCAGAGCGAACGCGACGGGCATGCCGTGCAGGGTGCAGATCAAGTGCAGGCGCAAGCCCCAGAAGAATCGCGAGTGGCTGGGGCAGTAGCCGTATTCGGCCCATCCGGCCAGGTCAGAGCGTTTCGCGGTCGTGCGGGAACGGCCGCATTCCACGGGCGTGGAGTCCACGATCCACACGTCGTCCATCCATAGGACGGTGTCGGTGGCCAGCTCCCGCAAGACCGCTTTGACCAGGCTGGCCGCCCGTCGCAGTCGCTTGTTCCAGCCCGGTTGCTGGGGCAGGTACGGGAAGAGATGTCGCAGGTGGGCGTGCGCATGGCGTAGCCAGCGTGCCTCTGAGGCGAAGCCCAGCAGGACCTGCATCACCGCCAGGGTGACCAGCTCCGCGTCGCTGAGCTTCGGCTCCAGGCCCACTCGCGGCCGCCACGGAGCCAGATGCGGCGAGGCCTTCAAAAGGTCATCGACCCGCACGTACAGTGCAGTTGCGAGGGTGTCCATCTCGGTCGTCACAAACTGAGAGTGGGCACCCTCGCGTCCATACAGCTACCCCTTGGAATCGATCATCTAGTCTCGGCTGAGGCTGCCAGCCCCGGTAGCGACCGACTTTCTCCGCTCCCCTGACGCCCTGTGTGCCTAGGAGAAAATCTTCGAGGTGACCGGATGACTCCGGTGACGCTCGTGCTTCAGCAACACTTGCCCCTCGCTGTCCCTGTATTGCGCGAGCAACAACTCACCGCGGCATCCGGGAACTCCCCCTGTCGCACTCATTCCCTCATGAGGCCGTGCAACTGTGTAAGAGGCTGAAGGGTCGACTTCGGTATGCACCACTGCCTGCCGCGCCGGCACCGAGCTTCCCCCGTTTGCCCTACTGCGCATGACCGCCGAGGACTGGCGCTCTCACCTGCACCCGGAGCGCAGCCTTGAGCACCCTCCGCCTACCGCCGCCCGGCGCAGGCCGGCCAGAAACGTAGCCATGGCCCGCAGGCCATCTGACACACCGTCGCTGTTCATGGACCGAAACGACAACCACAACCGCCTCCATTTCATTACCGCAGTCACAATTGGAGACTGTTGACACAGTCAACGGGTACTTCACAGTTCATAACCTCACTCCTGGTGTACAGTTCCCGCTAGATACCTTCCACCACGACGCGAGTGACGGGGAGCAGCAGTGGCACTGGAGCAGGTCGGTGGACGTTTCCGGATTACCGGTGACCTGGGTCGCGGAAACATGGGCGAGGTGCACCGGGCCGTGGACCTGGAAGCCGCACCCGCTTCGCCCCAGTACGAGGTGGCGCTCAAGACGGTGCTGCGCAACCGCACCGGCCTGCTGATCGAGGCTGCGGAGGGGAACAAGGAGACACGGCGCTTCCACCGCGAGGTGAAGATCATGCGCATGCTTTCCCAGGGTCACCCCAACCTCACCCATCTGATCGCAGGCGGTGTCGACGACGCACCGGGTGCCAGCGGTCTCCCTTATCTGGCAATGGAGTTGCTCGACGGCCACACCCTGGGCCTGCTTATGGATGAAGAGCCACAGCTCCCGGTCTCCTGGGTCGCCGCGATCGGGGCGCAGATCGCGTCCGGCCTCGCCGCCGCGCACACGGCTGGCGTCGTCCACCGCGATCTAAAGCCAGCCAACGCGATGCTGCTGCGCGACGGCACCGTGAAGATCCTCGACTTCGGCATGGGCTCGATCGTCGACGACCCCACCCAGACACGGCTGACCAGCACCGGAGTGAGCGTCGGCACGGCACGGTACATGGCGCCCGAGCAGTTCCGCGCCGAGCCGGTATCCGCCGCGGCCGATCTGTACGCGCTCGGCTGCGTCCTCTACGAGATGCTGATCGGCCGCCCCCCGTTCTCCGCGCGGACCGCCTACGAGCTGTCCGTGCAGCACCAGTACGACCCGCCGCCGCGGCTGACCATCGTGCGGCCCGATCTACCGCACGCCCTGGTGCGCCTGATCTCCCGGCTCCTGGAGAAGGAACCGGAGAACCGGCCGGAGAACGCCACCCTGATCCGCGAGGCCCTGATCCCGCACGCGCTCGCCCCCGATGCAACGGTCGACCTGCTCGCCCCGGAGTGGACGGCGATGGACCCAGTGGCCCGGCTCCGCACCGACCTGCCGCAGCCCGCCGCCGTGAAGCCGACCCCGGTACCGCGCCGTTCGCCCCGCCTGCCGGAGACCATGGACGTCTTCGGCATCCACAAGAACCTGATCGAGGAGTATGAGAGCTTCACGCGGAGCGCCACCGTTATCCGTGACGCCCGGATCGAGAACTTCGTCGAGGACGACCTGGCATCGAAGTCGCAGTGGCCCGATCCCTGGCTCTCGCTGAATCCGTTCTTCGCCGACGGTGGCCAGGTCACCGACCTGGTCAGGGACGGGCTGTTGCATCCCCGCTGTGCCGAGATCTTCCAGGCCGGCAAGAAGGAGGACGCCCGCCGTCCGGACGGCCGGCCGCTTACCTTCCACCGCCATCAACGCGAGGCGATCGAGGCGGCCCAGCAAGGCGACTCGTACGTGCTCACCACCGGCACGGGTTCCGGCAAGTCGCTCTCCTACATCGTGCCGATCGTGAACCAGGTGCTGAAGGAGCGTGACACGGCCGCTCCGGGGGCTCCGCGACGGGTACGGGCGATCGTCGTCTACCCGATGAACGCGCTGGCCAATTCCCAGCTCAAGGAGTTGGAGAAGTACCTCCGGCACGGCTTCGGGGAGGGCCGCGAGCCGGTCACCTTCGCCCGGTACACGGGCCAGGAGGACGAGGAGCGGCGCAAGGAGCTACGCCGGAATCCGCCGGACATCCTGCTCACCAACTACGTGATGCTGGAACTGATGCTCACCCGGCCGGACGACCGCGACGGTCTGATCCGTAACGCCGAAGGCCTGCAGTTTCTCGTCTTCGACGAGCTGCACACCTACCGGGGCCGGCAGGGCGCAGACGTCGCGCTGCTGATCCGCCGGGTCCGCGAGGCATGCCGTGCGGGGCAGAACCTGCAGTGCGTCGGCACCTCGGCGACCATGTCGACCGAGGGCACCTGGGAGGACCAGCGGCGGGAGGTCGCCCGGGTCGCGGGCCGGCTCTTCGGCACCACAGTGCTGCCCACCCGTGTGATCGGCGAGACGCTGATCAGGGCCACCGATCAGCCCCCGGCGGCCGTTCCCCCCGAGCGGCTGCGGATGCCCGCGGCGCCCCGCGCGTACGAGGCACTCACCCGGGACCCCCTCGCCCGCTGGGTGGAGTCCCGGTTCGGTCTTGAGGAGGAGCCGGATACCGGGCGGCTGCGCCGCTGTGCACCGCGGACCATCGAGTCCGCCGCCGAGGAACTGTCCACCGGCTCCGGGGTCCCCGCCGACCAGGTCCGGGAGGCGATCCGCGCCACCTTGGAGGCTGGTTCCCAGGCCAAGCACCCGGTGACCGAGCGGCCCCTCTTCGCCTTCCGCCTGCATCAGTTCCTCTCCAAGGGCGACACCGTGTACACGACCCTGGAGAACCCGCTCACCCGCCCGCTGACCCGTACCTTCCAGCTGGAACAGCCGGGCAGCGGCGGTATGCCGCTGTACCCGTTGTCGTTCTGCCGGGAGTGCGGTCAGGAGTACCTCACGGTGTGGCGCACCGAGGGCCGTGACGGTGTCTTCCGTTACGAGCCCCGGCGTGGCACCTCGGCCTCCGGCGGCCGCGAGGGCGAGGGCTGTCTGTACATCGGGGTGCCGGACGAGGACTACGTCTGGCCCGCCGATCCGCAGCGGGCCGTGGATGACCGGCGGATTCCGGAGTCCTGGCTGGAGCAGGACGCGAACGGTCTGACGGTGGTGAAGAAGACCTACCGGGAGCGGGTGCCCAGGCGCGTCGTCGTCGATCCCCTCGGCACGGAGAGCACGGAGAGCGGCAAGGTTCTTGAGGCGGCGTTCGTCCCGGCGCCGTTCCTGTTCTGTGTGCATTGCCAGGTGTCGTACGAGCAGACCCGCGGCCGTGACTTCGCCAAGCTGGCGACGCTCGACCAGGAGGGCCGCTCCTCGGCCACCTCCCTGATCTCGGCGTCCATCCTCAAGTCGCTGCGCGCGGTGCCGGAGAAGAGCCTGGACAAGGAGGCCCGCAAGCTTCTCACCTTCGTCGACAACCGTCAGGACGCCTCACTGCAGGCCGGCCACTTCAACGACTTCGCGCAGGTCACCCAGTTGCGCGGGGCACTGTACGCCGCGGTCGTGCGCTCCGGTGAGGAGGGGGTGCGCCACGACGACCTGACTCTGGCGGTGACGGAGGTGATGGGCCTTGCACCGCGCGAGTACACAGGTGTCGCCGACCAGCCGCCGTCCATGGAACGCCGGGCGACGAAGACCTTCCGGGACGTCGTCGGCTACCGCCTCTACCGCGACCTGGAGCGCGGCTGGCGGATCACCATGCCCAACCTGGAGCAGACGGGCCTACTGCGCATCGACTACGAGGATCTGGCCTGGGTAGCCGCCCACGCCGAGCGCTGGGAGTCGGCGCACCCGGTGCTCAGCGAAATCGACGCGGAGCTGCGTGCAGAGATCGCCCGCACTCTCCTGGACTTCCTGCGCCGGGGCCTGGCCATCGATGTGCAGTACTTCCGGGACGACTTCGACGCTCTGAAGGGCGCCAGCGAGGAGCGGCTGACCGGCCCCTGGGTCCTCAGTGAAAGCGACAAGCCGAATGTCGGCACGGCCTACCCGTACGGCTCCAAGCCCGGCATGGAGCGCACCGCCCTGTTCCTCTCGCCGCGCGGCAAGTTCGGCAAGTATCTGCGCCGGAACGTGCCCGCACTGCGCGAGGCCCCGCAGGACGATGTGCAGGGGGTGATCGAGACCCTGCTCACCGTGCTCCGCGACGCCGACCTGGTGCGCGAGGTGGAGGCGGCCCCGGAGCGTTCGGGGCCGGCGTTCCGCCGGCGGGCGGCAGAGAAGCGCACCGGGTACCGGGTGTCGGCTGCCGCGATCGTGTGGCGGGCCGGAAATGGGGAGACGGGAGCGATCGACCCGCTGACCCGCACCTACAACCACGGCGAGGGACCGCGCGTCAACCCCTTCTTCCGTGATCTGTACCGTGACGCCGCAACCGAGCTCGCGGGGCTCTACGCCCGCGAGCACACCGCGCAGGTGCCGCCGGAGGACCGGCTGCTGCGCGAGGAGGAGTTCCGCACGGCCGAACTGCCGCTGCTCTACTGCTCGCCGACGATGGAGCTGGGCGTCGACATCTCCTCGCTCAACGCGGTGATGATGCGCAACGTGCCGCCGACCCCGGCCAACTACGCCCAGCGTTCCGGCCGTGCGGGCCGTTCGGGGCAGCCGGCGCTGGTGACCACGTACTGCGCGACGGGTAACAGCCACGACCAGTACTACTTCCGTCGCTCGGAAGCGATGGTCTCCGGACAGGTCGCGCCGCCCCGCCTCGATCTCGCCAACGAAGACCTGGTTCGCTCGCACGTCCAGAGCATCTGGCTGGCGGAGACCGAGATGAAGCTGGGTACGGCCGTACCTGACATCGTCGACGTGGCGTACGACCCGGAGAGCGGGGACCGGCCCGATCCCCGGATGGTGCTGCCGCTGCACACGCACATCCGTGACAGGTCGCTCGACGAGGGGGCCCGGCGGCGCGCGGTCACCGCCGCGCACAACGTGCTCGCGCCGCTGATCTCGGACTTCCAGGACACGACCTGGTGGTACGACGAGTGGATCGAGGACCGTATCGAGCGGGCCGCGGACAGGTTCGACAAGTCCTTCGACCGGTGGCGTGAGCTGTTTAGGGCCGCCGTGCTCGACCAGTACGAGCAGAACAAGCGAGTGGTGGACCACACTCTCAGCCAGGGCGAGCAGGGCCGCGCCCGCACCCGCCGCCGGGAGGCCGAGACGCAGACCAATCTGCTGCTCAACCGCTCAACCGACAACAAATCGGTGATGAGCGACTTTAACCCCTACCGCTATCTGGCCTCCGAAGGCTTCCTCCCCGGCTACAGCTTCCCGCGCCTGCCGCTGGCCGCGTACATCCCGCGTTCGGGCAACCGGCGCAACGCCGACGGCGACTACCTCCAGCGTCCGCGGTTCCTGGCGATCCGCGAGTTCGGTCCGGGTGCGCTGATCTACCACGAGGGCGCCCGCTACCAGGTGACCCGGATCCAGCTACCGCCGGATGCCTCCGGCGATCTCGCGACGGCGGAGGCACGCCGCTGCGACACCTGTGGTTACCACCACCCGGTCCGCCCCGGCCTCGACCGCTGCGCGATGTGCCGTACGGAGCTGACCGGAAAGCGCACCGGCCTGATCCATCTCCACACCGTGTACACCACCCCCCGCGAGCGGATCTCCTCCGATGAGGAGGAGCGGCGTCGGGCCGGTTTCCGGCTGGAGACCTCGTATGCCTTCCAGGACCACGGGATCCGCAAGGGCCGTCTCACCTCGCAGGTGACGGACGGAGGAGGTGCCGCCGTCCTCGCCCTCGACTACGGCGATTCGGCCACGGTCCGGATCACCAACCTGGGCCGGGTCCGCGACAAGGAGGACGTGCAGGACGGCTACTGGCTGGACCTGGGCGACGGCCGCTGGCTCAACGACCGGGCCGCGGCGGACGCCGTGGAGGGCACCGGCATGCCGGTGGTCGACGAGCACGGCAACGAGAAGCGCCGCCGGAAACGGGTCCTGCCGTACGTGGAGGACCGGCGGAACATCCTGGTGGCGACGCTGGACGAGCCGTTGCCCGAGCCGGTCGCGTTCTCCGTCCTGTACTCCCTGGAGCGGGGCATCGAGGCCGCCTTCGAGCTGGAGGACTCCGAGCTGACGGCCGAACTCCTGCCGCCCCCCGAGGGACCGCGCCGCCGGCTGCTCTTCACCGAGGCTGCGGAGGGCGGAGCCGGTGTGCTGCGCCGGCTGCGACAGGAGCGAGGGGCGCTGGCGAAGGCGGCCCGCGCCGCCCTGGAGATCTGCCACTTCGACCCGGACACCGGCGAGGACCTGGGCGGTCCCGAGGGCGGTGAGAAGTGCGCCCGCGGCTGCTACGCCTGTCTCCTGACGTACGGCAACCAGACCCACCACCGCCTGCTAAGCCGCCACGCGGCCCGCTCGCTGCTGCTGCGCCTCGCGGGCTCGGAGACCGAACGCGAGGACCGGGGCGAATCCCAGAGCGAGCAGTTCCACCGGCTGGCGGCAGCCGCCGCGCCCAAATCCGGCGACCCCGCGCGGGCCGACGGCGATGGCCCCGCCGCGCCCACTCCGCTGGAGGCCGACCTCGGAGCCCTGATCGCCTCGGGTGATCTCCTCGGCTGGCTGAAGGCGAAGGGCTACCGGCTGCCGGACGAGGTCGACGTCCTGGTTCCGGAGGCCGCCGCCAAGCCGGATCTGGTGTTCCGCATGGACGGTGCCCATCTCGCGGTCTTCGTCGACCTTCCCGACCACGGCGCCGACTCCACCCGGGACCGCGAGGCCGGCTACCGCTTGGAGGAGGCCGGCTGGGACGTGCTGCGTTTCCGGGCCGGATCCGACTGGGACGCCGTGGTGGACGACAACGCGATGTATTTCCAGACCCGTTGACCGTTCCGTTCTCCGCGTCGATCCTTACGCTCACCGCCCCGGTCCCACCCCGACCACTCCACCCCGCCGACCTCGAAGGAACCGAGAGACCCATGAGCCCCACGTACACGGCCGGTTCGCTGGTGAACGCCCGCGGCCGGGAATGGGTGGTGCTCCCCGAGAGCGCCTCCGGCATGCTGGTGCTGCGTCCGCTGGGCGGCGGCGAGGACGACGTCGCGGCGGTCTTCCCCGCCTTCGAGGAGGTGCGGCCCGCCCAGTTCGCGGCGCCGAGCCCGTCCGACCTGGGTGACCAACGGGCGGCCGGCCTGCTGCGGACTGCGCTGCGGATCGGCTTCCGTTCCGGGGCCGGGCCCTTCCGCGCGCTGGCGTCGATCGCCGTGGAGCCGCGCGCCTACCAGCTGGTGCCGTTGCTCATGGCGCTGCGGCAGCGCACCGTACGGCTGCTGATCTCGGACGACGTCGGCATCGGCAAGACCGTCGAGGCCGGCCTGATCGTCAAGGAGCTCCTCGCGCAGGGCGAGGCGATCCGCCTCGCGGTGCTCTGCTCCCCCTCGCTCGCCGAGCAGTGGCAGGGGGAGCTGCGGGAGAAGTTCGGTATCGACGCCGAGTTGGTCCTCGCCTCCACCGTGTCGCGACTGGAGCGCGGCCTGGAGTTGGGGCAGTCGCTCTTCGACCGGCACCCGTTCACGATCATCTCGACGGACTTCATCAAGTCGACCCGGCACCGCGAGGACTTCGTACGGCACTGTCCTGACCTGGTGGTGGTGGACGAGGCGCACACGTGCGTCGCGGCCGACGAAGCGCAGGGCCCGGCCTCCTCGTCCACCAGCCAGCTCCGCTACGAACTGCTGCGGCGGGTCGCCGCTGACGAGGATCGGCATCTGCTGCTGCTCACGGCCACCCCGCACTCCGGCAAGGAGTCCGCGTTCCGCAATCTGCTCGGTCTCGTCCGGCCGGACCTGGCCACGGTCGATCTGGAGAGCCCGGCGGGCCGGGCCCGTCTCGCCGAGCACTTCGTCGCCCGTAAGCGGGCCGACGTGCGCCAGTACCTCACCAAGGAGGACGGTCTCGCCGACGACTCCCTCGTCGAGCGGACCGCGTTCCCCTCCGACCGGTGGACCAAGGACGAACCGTACAAGCTGACTCCCGCCTACCGGGCGCTGCTCGACGACGCGATCGCCTACGCCGCGGATCGGGTGGAGACCGCTGGTCGCCAGGGCAAGCGGGAGGCCCGGATCGCCTGGTGGTCAGTGATCGCGCTGCTCCGGTCGATGGTGTCCTCGCCCGCCGCCGCAGCCCGCACCCTGGAGACCCGTTCCGAGTCGGCCGCCGCCCGGACCGCCGTCGAGGCGGACGCCCTGGGCGCCCCGCTGACCCGTGACTCCTCGGACAGCGACCGGCTGGAGGGCATGGACGTCGCGCCGGGCGCGGCGGAGAGCGAGCAGGGCGACCCGCGACTGCGTGAACTCGCCTCGCGTGCAGCCGAGTTGTACGGTCCGGCGTCCGACGCCAAGCTCAAGGCGCTGACCGCTCATCTCAAGTCGCTGATCGCGGACGGCTACAGCCCGATCGTCTTCTGCCGCTACATCCCCACAGCCGAGTATCTGGCGACCCACCTGGAGAAGAAGCTGGGCGCGAAGACGCGGATCGCGGCCGTCACCGGCACGCTCTCCCCCCAGCAGCGCCTGGAGCGTATCGAGAAGCTGGCCGCCGAGGACAGCGACGACCCGGCAGTCCGCCGGGTCCTGATCGCCACCGACTGCCTCTCCGAGGGCGTCAACCTCCAGCACGCCTTCGACGCGGTGATCCACTACGACCTGGCGTGGAACCCGACCCGGCACGACCAGCGGGAGGGCCGCGTCGACCGGTACGGGCAGAAGCGCGATCAGGTCCGGGTGATCACCATGTTCGGCGAGGACAACGGCATCGACGGCAAGGTCCTCGAAGTCCTCTTCGCCAAGCACCGGCAGATCAAGAAGGACCTCGGCATCTCGGTCTCCGTCCCGGACGAGACGGCCTCGGGCGTCACCGACGCGGTGGTCGAATGGCTGCTCCTGCACGGCAGGCAGGGCACCCAGGAAGGGCTCTTCGACCTCGACGGCCACCAGGAGTCCCTGGACCGGATGGAACGAGAGTGGAACTCTGCCGCCGAGCGCGAGCGGACCTCCCGTTCGAAGTACGCGCAGCGCGCCATCCACCCGGAGGAGGTGGCCCGCGAGGTCACCGCCGTACGGGCCGCGCTCGGCGGCTCCGAGGAGGTCCGCGACTTCGTCCTGGAGGCGCTGCGCGACCTGGACGCCCAGGTTCGCACCGCGACACCCACTGGCCGCCACGGCTCCGGCGACTTCGCCGCGCAGGTCGGCGGTACGCCGGCCGGTGTGCGCGACTCTCTCGCGGCGGTCCTCGGCGGACGGATCGTGGAGGAGGACCGGGAGATCCCGTTCCGCACCTCCCCGGCGATCGGGCGCGGCGAGGCGGCCCTGGTCCGCACCGACCCGGCGGTCGGCGCGCTCGCCTCGTACGTCCTCGACTCGGCCCTCGACGCGAACACTCCGGGCCCGCGCCCGGCCCGCCGCTGCGGCGTCGTCACCACGGACGCGGTCACCATCCGCACCACCCTGCTCCTGGTCCGCTACCGCTTCCACCTGACGCTGCCGTCCCGCACCGGGGAGCGGCAGATCGTCGCCGAGGACGCCCGGCTGCTTGCCTTCGAGGGCCTGCCGTCCCGGGCCCGCTGGCTCGACGACGACGCGGCCACGGCGCTCCTCGGGGCACGGGCAGCCGCCAACACCCACGAACAGCTGGCCCGCAACCAGATCACCCGCACCCTGGACGGACTCCCCGAACTGTCCGGTCACATCACCGACTACGGTGTCGCCCTCGCCGCCGACCTCGACGCCTCGCACCGCCGGGTACGGAAGGCCGACACCAGCGACCGTGCCGAGATCGTCCGCGGCCTGAAGGTCGTCCCGCAGGAGCCCGCCGACGTCCTCGGCGTGTACGTGTATCTGCCGCAGCAGCCCGCCGCCGTATCCGTCCCTGCTACCTCTACCGTGACCGGAGCCGAAGCCTGATGTCCGCCGCCACCCGCACCGCACCGGCCTTCACCGCCGTCACCACCGTCGGCGGACTGCTCCCCGGCGACATGCTCGTCCGCATCGCCGAGGCACGGAACCTGCCGGGCACCAAGTCCGCCGATTACGGGCTGCCGGGCTCGGTCGCCGTCCGCGACGAGGCCGAGCGCGCCTGGGAGTACCTCAAGCCGCTCTGGCGCGAACTGCGCGCCGCGCTGCCCGCCGATCCGGCGACCGGCGCGCCCGCCGCCGACCCGACCGGCCGAGCCTCCTCCGACTGGCTCTCCCAGCTCTTCCGCAAGCTGGACTTCGGGGCGCTGACGGAGGTCGGCCCGGAGGGAATCCGCGCCGGCTCCGATACGGAGACCAGGTTCCGGATCTCGCACCGCCACGGGCCCGCACTGCTCCACCTGATCCCCTGGAACCAGGAACCGGACAAGCGGCCGGCGGCCGGGCAGGTCCCGCCGCAGTCCCTCGTCCAGGACTGCCTCAACCGGACCGAGGCCCTCCTGTGGGCGGTCCTCACCAACGGTCGGACACTGCGACTCCTGCGCGACTCGTCGTCGTTCGCGACGGCCGCCTACGTCGAGTTCGACCTGGAGGCGATCTTCGACGGTGAGCTGTTCAGCGAGTTCGTGCTGTTGTACTGCGTGCTGCACGCGTCGCGGTTCGAGGTGGCGGAGGGGGCGGCACCGTCCGGGTGCTGGCTGGAGAAGTGGCGGACCGAGGCCGTCACCTCCGGTGCCCGCGCCCTGGACCAGCTGCGGCTCGGTGTCCAGCAGGCGCTGACCGTGCTCGGTACGGGGTTCCTGCGGCATCCGGACAACATGCGGCTGCGCGAGGACACCGACCCCAAGGCGCTGCAGAAGGCGCTCCTCCGGCTCGTCTACCGGCTCCTCTTTGTCTTCGTCGCCGAGGACCGGGACGCGCTGCTCGACCCGGCTGCGGACGAGGCCGCCAAGAACGCGTACTCCCGGTACTTCTCCTCGGACCGGCTGCGCAGGCGGGCCCGGCGACGCCAGGGCACCGCGCACGGCGACCAGTACCAGGCGCTGCGACTCGTACTCGACGCACTGGGTACGGAGGGCGGACGGCCCGAGCTGGGGCTGCCCGGCCTCGGCGGGCTCTTCTCGCCTACGGACGCGGACGCGCCGCTGGAGGGATTGAAGCTGTCCAACGAGGCGCTGCTCAAGGCCGTCGGGCACCTGGCGCAGGTCCACGACCCGGGGGCACGGCGCTGGCGGGCCGTCGACTACCGGCATCTGGACGCGGAGGAACTCGGCTCGGTGTACGAGTCACTGCTCGAACTGGAGCCGAAGCACTCGGCGACGGACCGATCGTTCGAGCTGGTTGAGGTGGCGGGCAACAGCCGTAAGACAACGGGCAGTTACTACACCCCGTCGTCGCTGATCGAGTGCCTCCTCGACACCACCCTCGACCCGGTCATCGACGACGCGGTCAAGCGCGGTGAGCAGCGGGCCTCGGCGGGCGGACGCCCCGACCCTGCCGAGGACATCGTCGCGGAGCTGCTCGGCCTGACGGTGTGCGACCCGGCCTGCGGTTCCGGACACTTCCTGGTCGCCTCGGCACGACGGATCGCCAAGCGGGTCGCGGCGGTACGTGAGCACAACCCGGAGCCGACGGTGGATGCGGTACGGCACGCGCTGCGGGAGGTCGTGGCGCGGTGCATCTACGGCGTCGACCTCAACCCCATGGCCGTGGAGCTGGCGAAGGTGTCGCTGTGGCTGGAGGCGATGGAGCCGGGGAAGGCGCTGGGGTTCCTGGACGCGCACATCCGGCACGGCAACGCGCTGCTCGGCACGACACCGTCACTCCTCGCCGGCGGGGTGCCCGACGAGGCGTTCGACGCGATCGAGGGCGACGACAAGAAGTACGCGGCCGCGCTCAAGAAGCGCAACAAGGCCCAGCGCGGCGGTCAGGGCGATCTGTTCGCCGAGTCCAAGGTCACGGTGCCGAGCAACGCACGTCTCGCGGCCCAGCTCAGCCGCATCACCAACGCTCCGTCCGACGACCTCAGTGAGGTCAACGCCCAAGAGGCGGCATACAAGGCGTACGTGAGCTCCACCGCTTACACACGCGACCGTGAGACGGCGGACGCGTGGTGCGCCGCCTTCGTCTGGCCGAAGCAGCCGGGCGCGCCGGAGGCGCCGACGCACGACGTCGTACGGGGCCTCCTCTCCGGGGAGACGGCGGCGGTGAACGACACGACGCTGACGGAGGTGCTCGCGCTGAGCGAGCGGTACCGGTTCTTCCACTGGCATCTGGAGTTCCCGGAGGTGTTCGCGGTCCCGGAGTCGGGGACGGGTGTCGATCCGGCGACGGGGTGGGCCGGGGGGTTCGACGCGGTGGTGGGTAATCCGCCGTGGGACAGCATCAACTTCCCCGAGACGGAGTTCTTCGCGGTACGTGCGCCGGACATCGCGGCGACCAACAACACGGCGGCCCGGAAGAAGAAGATCCAGGCACTCGGGGACGATTTCGACACCGTTGGGCTGTTCAACGAGTACGAGGCCGCCAAGCGCAGGGTGTACGGCGAGAGCCACTTCCTGCGCATCTCCGGCCGCTATCCCCTGACGGGGCAGGGGAACCTCAACCTGTACGCACTGTTCGCCGAGGCCGACCGCATCCTGACTGGCGGTCGGGGGCGTACCGGTGTCATCGTGCCGACGGGTATCGCGACGGACGCACGGACGCAGTACTTCTTCAAGGACCTGGTGGCGAAGGGGTCGCTGACGGCGCTGTTCGACTTCGAGAACGCGCAGCCGCTCTTCCCTGGCGTGCACCGCTCGTTCAAGTTCTGCGTGCTGTCCCTCGCAGGCCGTTCACTGCGTGAACCAGCCGCCCGATTCGCCTTCTTCGCCCATGACCCAGCGGAGCTGGAGGCCCCCGACAAGGTCTTCACCCTCACCCCCGAGGAGATCACCCTCCTTAACCCCAACACCGGAACCTGCCCGGTCTTCCGTAGCCGCCGCGACGCCGAGATCACCCTCGGCATCTACCGCCGGGTGCCGGTCCTCCTCAAGGAGTCGGACAAGGCGAACGGCAACCCGTGGGGCGTGTCGTTCCTGCGCATGTTCGACATGTCCCACGACTCCCACCTTTTCCGCCCATCCGCCTCCAACGGCGAAACCCTCGACTCGATGCTCGCGGACGGCTGGCGACTCGAAGGGAATGTGCTGGTGCGGGGGGAGGAGCGACTGCTGCCGCTGTACGAAGCGAAGATGCTGCACCACTACGACCACAGGTGGGCGACGTACACGGACGAGGGGGAGACTCGCGACTTCTCGATTGCTGAGAAGCAAGCCCCTGACACTGTGGCGCTTCCCCGGTACTGGGCCAGTGAGCAGAGCATTCCAACCGGCGCCGTCGACAGACACGGGGCCGAGCTCAAAGCAGATGGAGTACGCCAGCGGCTGGCGAATCGCGGTTGGACTCGCGACTGGCTGGTCGGATGGCGTGATATCTGCCGCGCCACGGACGAACGCACCGCGATTTCATTTGCCTTCCCTAAGGCCAGTGCCGGTAACAAAGTGCCACTTATGACCGCTGACCGCTCCCCCTCAGAGCTGGCGGGGCTGATCGCTTGCCTGTCCTCTTTTGTGTACGACTTCGCGAGTCGGCAGAAAGTAGGCGGCACCTCCATGAACTTCTTCATCTGGAAGCAGCTGCCAGCCCTCCCGCCAGAAGCGGTCGCCCGCCATTCGGCTATCGTCACCCCCCGCGTCCTCGAACTCACCTACACCGCACACGATATGGCTCCCTTCGCCCGAGACCTCGACGACACCGGAACCCCCTTCCACTGGGATGAATGCCGCCGCGCCATCATCCGCGCCGAACTCGACGCCCTCTTCTTCCATCTCTACGGCATCACCCGCGACGACGTGTCCTACATCCTCGACACCTTTCCCATCGTGAAGCGCAAGGACGAGGCGGCCCACGGCACCTACCGCACCAAGGACCTGATCCTCGCCGAGTACGACCGCATGGCCGTCGCCGGCCTCACCCTGGAGACCCCGCTCGACGAGAGCGACTCCGGCACCTACCGGTCTACTCTCACCCCACCCCCGGGTCAGGGCCCACGTCACCCGGCCCGCCGGGACGGCTGACCGCCGGGCCATGCGAGGGGTGCCGCCCGCTACCCAGCGGAGGGCGCCCCTCGGCATATCAGCGCTCCGCCGCGAACCGCACGAACTGCCCCCACCCGTCGTGACCGACGGCGAAGCCCGGACGCGCCACATTCCCGGAGTCTCTTACGTGAACGGCCGCGTCTACGATGGCCACCTCCACGCAGCTGTCACCCTGGCTACCGCTGTAGCTGGACTTGAACCAGTCCGGTTCAGCCGTTCCGCCCGTCATAGCTCTGGCAGCTATCCTCCACCCGTCGCGGCGCACGTCTCGCCCGCCCCCTCGCCATCACCAGACTCCACGCTCCGACGCCCGCGGCGACCGCCTCCCCGAACCGCCGGCGAAGCCCCCGACCTCTCCACCGGCAGCCGGAGCCTGACCCCTCGTCACCCTCCTCGCCGACCAGCGGGAGAGCGTGCCACGCCCGCCGAGCAGCAAGACCGCATAAGCAGAACTGGCCATATGGTCCGGTTTCTAACGGTCCGTTGACCGAGCCAACAGACGCCACATAGGGTCAGCCACGCACCACGTGCACATGGGGGACCTGCTTGAACGCCACCGACGCCACCCGCATGCTCCGTCAGGCCGAACACGCCCACAGCACGGGTAATTTCGCGCGCACGCTCAACCTGTTGGACCGGATCTCCGCAGACCATCCCGGCCTTTCTGTGGACGACCGCGCCTCCTACGACGCACTGCGCGCCCTGCTCGCCGAACGCGCGGGCAACTGGCCCGAGGCAGTCCACCGCTGGCTCGCGGTGTTCGGCAGCACTCCGCCCGCGAGCGGTGAGGACCAGCCCTGCGACCTCGGCTGCGACTGCGACGTCCGCACCGTGCTCGACGCTCCGGACGCCACGTCCGGCGAGGCCCCTTGCCGATGCTGCCCGGCACACGCGCTGTGGCGCCTGGTGTGGCAGGCGGCCCGCCAGGGTGCGATCGGCGAGGTCCTCGACGCCGTCCCCGATCCGTCCGGAAACCGCCGCACCGCTGTGCTGCACGCGCTCGCGGTCGGCACGCTGAGGTCGCTCGCCCAGAGCGAGAAGGCCGATCCGGCTCACGCGGTCTTCGCCATCGCCATCTGGCACCTGCTGCTCGACAGCAATGACCCGCTCCGTTTCAAAGACATGGTGACCGCACGGCGCGGCGCTCCCCTCAGCGCCGAGGACTGGCGGTCCGCATGCGACACCCTGACGAAGCGGATCCGTACTGCATTCCGTTCGGCCGACGAACTCCACGGCCGCGATGTCCTCGACGCCTGGGAAACCGTCTGGAAGGTCGAGAAGTCCGAGTACAGCGGCGAACGCGCCTATCTCCGGACCGAGGACTGCTTCGGCCAATGCGACGACGACCGGCTCGACGTCTGGGACGAAGAGTGGTCCGGCGATCTCGGCTGCCGGTGCGACGTCGACACCTGGCAGCCGCCCACCCCCGACACCGCTCCCCCGTGCTTGGGGCTGCTGCTCGGAGGCCGGCCCTGGGCAGGCTCCCCTGTCACCGTGGACACCGCCATCGAGCAACTGGCGGCATACGGTGAACACCGCGCCCTGCTCACCGCGTACACCCGCCGTCACGGTGAACCCGCCACCTGGCAGGCGGACTCCGACACCCACCGAGCCTGCGCACCGCTCCTCGCCGACGCCCTGGCCGCCAGGGCCCGCGCGCAGTTCGCGAAGGGCGACTGGCAGGACACCCTCACCGACCTCACCTCGGCCGCCAGCCTCGGCTTCGTACTCGACCAGCACCACCACGAGATGGCCCGCAAGGCCGGACTGAGCGCCGGCCGGAACGGCAACGGCTACCAGCGGGCCGCGCTCGTCCAGCGCATCCTCTGGCTGGAGTCAGCGCACGCGCTCGCTCCTGGTGACACCGCCCTCGCCAAGGAGCTGGCAGCCTCCCTGGTCCGGCGCGGCACGGAGGCGCTGGGGGCAAGGGACACGGATCAGGGCCGTGCCCGCTTCCAACGGGCGCTGTGCGTACGCCCCGGCGATCCGATGGCACAGGCCGCGCTGGACGCACTGGATCTCGCCGACATCGCTTCCGTAGTCACGGGAAACAGGCCGGGCAAGCAGCCCGACCTGCAACAGGTCGGGGAACTTCTGCGCCGCGGGTTCCATGCGGAGAACCCGGCCGAGAATCTGCACGAGGTGCACTTCTGGTACTGCGACCGGATGATCGAACGGGCCGTGCGGAAGACGCTCGACGGGAAGAAGAGCGAGGCCCGTCGGGTCCTGCGGCAACTGGCGGAGGTCCAGCCCTCCGAGGACGAGTGGGGAGAACAGGCCGACGACGGTGACATCGCCCGCCTCCTGCACGACGCAGCCGTCCGGCAGCTCGGAACACGGTCCGGCGACTACACCCGGCAGGTCCCTCTGCTGCTCTCCGCCGCCGCGTCCTTCGCGCAGGTCACCGGCGAGAAGAAGGAGCGGCAGGCGCTGGAGACCGTCCTGCCGTTCGCCGCCGAACTGGTCGACACCGGACGCTTCTCCGAGCTGATCACCCTCCAGGGCGGGCTGCTGATCACCCCGCGCCGCTCCGCGGAGTACGACCAGCTCGTCGCCGTCGCGTACCACCGGCGCGCCCGCGACCGCCGTGCCGACGGCGACCCCGCCGGTGCCGTACGTGATGAACGCGCCGCTTCCGCGTTGAAGTTGAAGGCCAGCCGGCAGATCTCCCTCCCGCTCGGGCCGGTGCTGTTCCCCGGCCTCTTCGACTCACCCGGAACACCGGACCCGGACGACCCGCCGTACATCCAGGAGACCCTGTGACCGCGCACTCCCCCACACCGATGCCCTCCTTCGGCCCCACCGTGTTCGAACTCCTTCCGCGTGCCGGGCCGGGCATCAGCCAGGGGAACCTCGCGAAGCAAGTGGCCGTGGAGACCTCCCGGGCCCGCCGCGATCGGAACCCGGACCGCGAGCGCGCCCTGAAGGCTGCCCACGACGCGGCCCTCACCCCGATCGACGCCCTCGTCAGTGAACTACTCACACCACCCCTCCCTCCGTCCGCAGCTCCGAGAGGCCCCGCACCCAAGTGACCACTACCCCGACCGGCAACGACGAGCTGCGCAAGCTGCGCGTCCGCGTCGCGGCCCTCTCCCGTAAACGCGAGGAGGCCGTGGCCCAACTGACCGACCTTCTGAGCGCGTTGCTGCCACTCGACGATCTCCTCGCCGACACAGCGAACCGGTCCGAGCAGTTCGACCGCTCAGGGACAGGCCGTACCGGACAGCTCGCAACCGCCGTGCAACAACAGACGGACGCCGCTCATCGGATGCTCCGGGCCGAGCTCGCCCGCCACGGCGTGCATCCCATGAACCTCGTCGGGAAGATCCCCGACCCGGTGGAGGCACGGGCGACGGGCACCGAGCCGCATCCGACCGCCCCCGGGGGGACCGTCCTGCGGGAGACCCTTATCGGCTTCCGCCGCGGGACCGACTGCCTACGCCGTGCCGATGTCGTCCTCGCCGTACCCGGGCCCGCGCCCGCGCCAGCCGCCGAACAGTCGACACCCGCCGCGCCCTCCGACGGCGGACCCACGCGGGAGCGCCGGAACCAGCCGCGCCGCACCAGCCGCGCCCGGCGCCGGCAGCCGCTGCCCCGCAAGCCTTCCAAGCGCCGCCGCTGAACCCACTCCACGCCCGCCCCCCGTCCCTGCCACCCGAAGGGCACGTCATGCCGTACCGCACACTCGGAATCGACCTCGGCACCACCAACTCCGTCACCGTCTGGATGGATGGCGGCGTTCCGATGGTCCTCCCGAACCGTCACGGCGAGCAGGCCACGGTGTCCGCCGTCGGCACCGGCGCCGACGGGTCCCTCCTGGTGGGCAGCGAGGCGCTCGGCGTGCGCGACCACCTACCCGGCTCCGTGATCATCGAGGTGAAGCGGCTGATCGGCCGCCGCCATGCCGACACCGACGTAAAGCGGCTGCTCGACGAGCGGCCCGCGGACGCGCCGCCGGTACGGGAGTCCACGGACGGCGGGGTCGAGATCCGGCTCGGCGCCCACTGGCTGACGCCCGTACAGATCTCGGCGATCCTGCTGCGGCGGCTGCGCACGGACGCCGAGAACACCGCCGGCGAACCCTTCCCGCGCGCCGTGATCACCGTCCCGGCGTACTTCACGGAACCGCAATACGCGGCGGTGCGGGAGGCCGGGGAGCTTGCGGGCTTCACCGTCGCACGGATCCTGCCCGAACCGAGCGCGGCGGCCCACGCCTTCGGGGTGGAGCGCCTCGTCGAGGTCGAGGATGACGACGACATGTGCTCGGTGCTCGTGTACGACCTCGGCGGCGGCACCTTCGACGTGTCCCTGCTGATCATCGGGTCGGGGTACTTCCGGGTGTACAAGCTCGGCGGGGACAAGTCGCTCGGCGGGGCCGACTTCGACTCCGCGCTGTACCGGATGCTCACCGAGAAGCGCCTCGGCGGCCATGACCTCTCCGGGACCGGCGACGCGGCACGGATCCGCGCCGCCGCCGAACGCACCAAGATCGAACTCTCGGATGTCACCGCAGTAGAGATCATCCTCGCGCCGCTCGGAAAGAACGGCGGCTCCTGGACGGGACAGGTCACCCGCGACGAATTCGAGGAGCTGATCGGTGCCAAGATCGACCACACCCTGGAGCTCACCCGCGGCGTGTTGCGCGACGCGTCCAGGACGATCGAGGACATCGACAAGGTCCTGCTCGTCGGCGGCTCGACCCGAATCCCGCTGGTCCGCCGCCGCCTGGCCGAACTGTTCGGTGAGGAGAAGGTCCACAGCGGAATCGACCCCATGTCCGCCGTCGCGCTGGGCGCCGGCATCGAGGCCGGGCTCGCGTCCGGTCTCGCCTGCCCCTCCGAGCTGTGCCTGACCACCGGGATCCCGCTCACCGAGAGCGCCTGCCCCGACTGCGGCGCCTCGCTGCTCGGGACGGCGGCAGTCGACTGCACTGGCTGCCATGTGCCCGCCGCCGAGGGGACCATGAGCTGTCCGGTCTGTGCCGAAGACCTCTCCGGGCTGCGGGCGGCCGCTCCCGTCGCGTCCCGCGCCGAGTGCCCACACTGCGGCGAGCAGAACTCGACCTCGTCCACCGTGTGCCGGCTCTGTGACGAGCCACTGGACGCGGGTGGACTGAAGTGCCCCAACCTCAAGTGCCAGATGATCAACGCCACCGGCCTGAAGGCGTGTTCGGCCTGTGACACACCTTTCCAGACCGACCAGCCGGAGCAGGTCACCGCCCAGAACCTGGGCCTCGCGCTTCACGACGGAACCGTCGCGGTCGTCTTCCCCGCCGGAACGACGTACCCGACCACCTGGCGGAACATCGAGGACCTTCAGGTCCGGCCGGATGGCGCCACCGCGCTGACCTTCCGATTCATCGAGGGGCCGCACGAGAAGTCCCATGAACGCAACGAGTTCTGCGGGCAGCACACCCAGCTCCTCGGCCTGGGCTCCGGAAGCGCAGAGCGGCTGGAGCTTCGGGCACGGATCGACGAGAACCGCACCCTGCACCTCGCCTACCGAGTCGGCGACGGTGAGGAACAGGGAGTGCGGCTGCGCCGCAGCGCCGTCTCCGATGGAATCGGCCGCAAAGCCGCTCACTTGCTGGAGAAGATCCGTACCCATGTCTCCGACTTCGGTGACGAACTCAAGGCCGCGGAGCGCGACGCCTTCACGGAACTGACAGAACAGCTCACCGCGATCGTGCGCGGGGAACCACTCGGCCGGTCCCTCGACGGATTCCTCGACGAAGCTCGCGACACGGTGGAGACGTGCCGGGACGCCCGCGGCTGGTCGGCCAACGCGTCCATAGCCGCACGCCGGGGCCGGGAGCTGGGCCTCGGCGCGCCAGCCGAAGAGCTGGCTGACGCACGGCGCGCCTTGGATGCGGCACGCGAACGGCCGAATCTGCCCGCGCTGCGCGCAGCGACGGAGCACGCCCGCGGCCTGTGGCGGCAGCTCGACATCACGACCTGGCGATCCATGCTCGCCGCCCATGACGCCGAGCTCGGCCGCTTCCCGGAGTCCGTACGCCGCCCCATCCTGACCGCCTGGGACGACCTGTGCGCCGCGGCCTCTCGCGGGGACTACGCCGCCCAGGACGCGCTGCACGTGAAACTGAACGAGCTCGCCGGTCACTCGCAGGCACCCAGCGCGGCGGAGCGCAAGCAGCGGGACAGCGCCCAGGTGTTCCCCGAGCGCCGGTAATCGAACGGAGCGTGGTGAGCATCGAGTACACCGCACCTACCGATTGACACCGTCAACACGTAGGCTGGACGCACTTCGTGTCACCTGAACCACCCGCATCCCGGAAGGTCCCATGCCGCAGCTCCCCGACCGACTTCCCGGCTTCCCGGGCTTCCGGATCACCCTGCCCAAGGGTGCCGGGGAGGCTCACGGCTTCCTGCTCACCGTGGCTGGTGACAACGGCTCGCACAAGTTCCTGGTGAGCACGGGGTCCGCGGTTTCGGCGGAGAACTGGCCAGGGCTGAGTGAATCTTCACGCCGGCTCCGGGCCGAACTGCGGGAGAACGGGACGCTGGCCGACGGCCCCCGGCCCGGTACCTGGACCGCCTCTTGTGACATCGTGTGCAACTCACCGTCCGCCGCGGCCTCGCTGGTCCTCGGCTACGGAGCCACCGGCCCTGGCACTTGGCGCAGCACCGAGGACGGCCACCGTCTCGGCGACTTCCTGCCGCAGAGCTGGCGGGCCCCGCAGAAGGCCTGGCTAGTGCGGGGGAACAACGTCTCCGGGCACAACCTGGTCCGCCGGCTCTGGCTGAAGGAGGGCTTCGTCTCGATCGGCGCACCCCATCTGCCGCAGGTGGACGAGCCCGACCCGACCAAGAGCGTGCTGCGCCGCTTCGTCGAGGAGGGTTACGAGGGCTCGGCGACGTACCACCAGAAGCGCGGTCTCGTCGAAGAACTGCACGCCTTCTTCACTCAGATGCGGATCGGCGATACCGTCGCCACCCTCAGCGACGGCCTGCTCCACCTCGGGCGGATCACCGGCGACCTGGTGCAGTCGGGCTCCCCCGGCAGGCTCTCCAACCTCCGGCGCCCGGTGACCTGGCAAGAGACCGCCCATCCGTACGAGGAGCTGCCGGAGGAGGTGCAGCAGAAGCTCTCCGCCCAGCACGACGTGGTCGACCTGACCCCCGTCCTGGAGCAGCTCACCGCGCTCACCGGCGGCCCGGGGACAGCGCCGGAGCAGGCCGGGCAGGTCCTGGAATCCTCCGAGCAGCGCGTCCTGACCTTCCCCAAGGTCACTGACGAATTCGCCCGGAAGCTCCTCGTCCACGACCGCTCCTTCCTCGACGAACTGCGTGAACTCCTTCTCGACGAGCGGCAGATAGTTCTCTACGGGCCGCCCGGCACCGGAAAGACGTATCTGGCGCTGAAGCTGGCCGAGTACTTCGGCGGCGGCCCGGAGCAGGTCAAGATCGTCCAGTTCCATCCGTCGTACGCGTACGAGGACTTCTTCGAGGGTTTCCGGCCGGTCGAGGACCCCGACACGCGGGAGGTCGCCTTCCGGCTGACGGCGGGACCGCTGCGCGAGCTCGCCGACACCGCCTCCGAGGAGGGCAACCGGCATGTGCCGCACTTCCTGATCATCGACGAGATCAACCGGGCCAATCTGGCAAAGGTCTTCGGCGAGCTGTACTTTCTCCTGGAGTACCGCAAGCACTCGGTGCGACTGACCTACTCCGGGGACGACTTCGGGCTGCCGCCGAACTTGTACGTGATCGGCACCATGAACACCGCGGACCGGTCGATCGCGCTGGTGGACGCTGCGATGCGGCGCCGATTCGCCTTTGTGGAGCTCTCCCCCCGCGTGGAGCCCACTGCTGGTCTCCTCACCCGCTGGCTGGAGCGCGAGGGCAAGGACTCCGAGCCGGCCCGCCTGCTCGACGCCCTCAACATAGCGATCGACGACCCCGACTTCGCCATCGGCCCGTCCTACCTGATGAAGCCCGGCGTATACCGCGAGGGCGGCCTCGACCGGACCTGGCGTACCAAGATCCTCCCCCTCCTTGAGGAGCACCACTACGGCGAGGGCATCGACATCGCCGCCCGCTACGGCCTGGACGCGCTGCGCGAGCGGACCCGGCGGTCATGAGCGGGAACGCGGCGGGCGGTGCCGTCGCGGCGCACAGTGGCGTCCCGGCCGTGATCGCCGACCGCAACGCGGCAGACGGCGCGGGCCGAACATTCAGCTACGTCCCGGGCGAGATCACACTGCGGGAGTACGGCGCCGCCTTGTCCGTACCGCTGGACGCGTCCACCGGGCGGGCCCTCGTCGCGGCGAAGTTCCTCGACAGTGCCGCGCCGGACCCCGAGCGACCCGGACACTGGCGGCTGCGGGCGGGCCACCAGGTCGGTGCGGTCCGGCTGCCGGGCGGGACGGTCCTGCGGATCGCGCCCAAGACACCGGTGGGGCGGCTGTTCTTCCTGCTCGGCTTCAGCCTCGATCCGGGTGGTGCCTGGCGCGACAGACGTGAGGGCACAGTCGACACCGGCGAGCACGACGAGGTGGTACCCGCGCTCGCCTACGCGGTGGAGCGGCAGATCGACGCGGCGCTGCGGCAAGGGGTGCTCCAGGGCTACCGGGAGACGGTGGAGTCCGCCCAGGTGGTCCGGGGCCGACTGCGGGAGGCCGAGCAGATCCGGCTCCACTTCGGCCGCATGCCGCCCGCCGAGATCGTCTACGACGCGTACACCGCCGACACCGCCGAGAACCGCATCCTGCGCGCAGCGGTGGAACGGCTGCTGCGTCTGCCATCCGTTCCCGGGCCGGTACGCCGCCGTCTCGCCCACCAGCGCACCCGCCTCGCGGACGCCGGCCCCCTGGTCCGCGGCCAGGACCTGCCGCACTGGCAGCCATCCCGTCTCAACTCCCGCTACCAGCCCGCCCTGCTACTCGCCGAGGCCGTACTGCGCTCCACCTCGCCCGAGCACCGGACCGGCCCGCTCGCCCTGGACGGCTTCCTACTCGACATGAACCAGCTCTTCGAGGACTTCGTGACGGTCGCACTGCGCGAGGCCCTCC
This sequence comes from Streptomyces sp. NPDC005963, assembly GCF_040638655.1. NCBI lineage: Bacteria > Bacillati > Actinomycetota > Actinomycetes > Kitasatosporales > Streptomycetaceae > Streptomyces > Streptomyces sp. NPDC005963. Next base: position 30,534 of record NZ_JBEXVD010000007.1, read on the forward strand.
GGGAGTACGGCCTGACGGCGCGGCTGCAGGACGTACACGCTCTCGACCCGGGCGGCCAGGTCCGGATGAAGCCAGATCTGGTGGTGTACGGCGCGGAGGGGCGTGCACCTGTCGCCGTCGTCGACGCCAAGTACAAGATTGAGAAGCCTCACCGGGCCCACGGCTACCCGAACGCCGACCTGTACCAGGCGCTCGCCTACGCCACCGTGCTCGGCCTGCGCGAGGCGCATCTGGTGTACGCGGCTGGCCGCCTGCCCGAGCGGACGACCGAGGTCCGCGGCACCAGCGGCCTACGGCTGTTCCAACACAGTCTCGACCTGACCTCGGAACCCGCGGCGCTGCTGCGGACCTTCCGGGAGCTCGCCGCCCGCCTGGCCGGGCCCACCGCCTGACACCCACGGAAAGGGGGCCCACGGCCCATGCCCCGACTCGCCTTCGCCCAGAGCTTCTGGGACGGATTCGACACCCTGGAGAAGCCGGTCCGGGCCGGCGTTCGCAAGGCCATGACGAAGTTCCAGGCCCTGACCGTGGCAGAGCTCAACGCTGACAAGGGGCTGCATCTGGAATCCGTGGAAAACGCCCGTGACCGGCGGATGCGCACCATACGGATCACCGACTTCTGGCGCGGCGTGGTCCTCGCGCCGGACGATGGCAGCGATCTTTTCCTCCTCGTCCGTGTGCTGCCGCACGACGACGCCTACACCTGGGCGGCGAAACGCCTGTACAGCACGAACAGCGCCACCCGCGGCCTGGAGGTACGCGACGCGGTCGCACTGGACCAGCTGACCCCTCTGTACGAGACGGCGTCCCGCAAGGCGCCGAAGCTGCTGTTCTCCGGTGTCTCCGACGGGGCCCTGCGCGAACTGGGCATCGACGCCCAGGTGTTGCGTGCGGCGCGCTCCATGGCGGACAAGGCGCAGCTGGAGGCGTTCGCGACGCTGCTGCCCGAGGACCAGCTCGAGGTCCTCCAGTACCTCGCGGAAGGATTCTCGCCGGAGGAGGTCTACCGGGACGTGGTGGCCGTACGCCGCCCGGTGGACGCACCGCCCGAGCCGGACGAGGACCTGGCCACCGTCATCAGCAACACCACCGCCAGGATCCGCCTCGTCACTGGCCCTCAGGAGCTAGAGGAGATCCTGGCGAAACCGTTCGCGGCTTGGCGGGTCTTCCTACACCCTTCCCAACGGCGGATCGCCCACCGCACCTCGTACGGCGGCCCGGTGCAGGTAACCGGCGGCCCGGGGACGGGGAAGACGGTGGCCGCACTGCACCGGGTCCGGCACCTGCTGAGGCGGTCACCGGACAGCCGGATCCTGCTGACGACGTACACCAACGCGCTGGCCGCCGGACTGCGCGACACGCTCAGTCTCCTCCTCGAAGGCGAGGAACTCCTCCTCTCCCGGGTCGATGTCACGACCGTCGACGCCTATGCCAACGGTGTCGTGCGGCAGCACACCAGCGTCACCCCGAAGCCGATGGGCGACCGCGACCAGCGGCAGCTCTGGGAGAAGGCGGTCAAGCAGCTGGATCTGCCGTTCCACGCCCGCTTCCTGGCGCAGGAGTACCGTCACGTGGTGCTCGGCCAGGACATCCGTGATCTGGACGGCTATCTCGCGGCGAGCCGGCGCGGACGCGGGACCGGCCTCGGAGCAGCCAGGCGCGAGCTCGTGTGGAACGGCGTCGAGTGGTTCGAGAAGCTGCTGCTGGAGCGCGGTGCCACCACCCACCTGCGGGTCTGTGCCCGGGCGGCCGATCTGCTCGCCGTCGGCCCCGCCCCGTACGACCATGTCGTGGTGGACGAGGCGCAGGACCTGCACCCCGCGCAGTGGCGGGTGCTCCGGGCCGCCGTCACCCCCGGTCCCGACGATCTGTTCCTCACCGGCGACCCGCACCAACGCATCTACGACTCACGGGTGTCGCTCAGCTCGCTGGGGATCGCCACCGCCGGCCGCAGCTTCCGACTGCGTCTCAACTACCGCTCCACCGAGGAGATCCTGGTCTGGTCGGCGCGGCTGCTCGCACCGGTCAGCGTGGACGCCCTAGAAGGCGACGGAGCCGACTCCCTGGCCGGCTACCGCTCGCTGCTGCGCGGCCGCCGCCCCGAGGCCGGCAGGTACGACACCCAGCCGGAGGAATACGTCGCTCTCGTGGACCGGGTACGGGCCTGGATCGGTGAAGGGCTCGCACCTCACGAGATCGGAGTAAGCGCCCGGTTCAACCAGGCACTGGACGCGGCGGAGTCCCGGCTGAAGGACGCCGGGATCCCGGTGGTGCGGGTGAAGGGGCAGGTCGTCGCAGAGACGCCAGGGGTCCGGCTGGCCACGATGCATGCCATGAAGGGGCTGGAGTTCAGAGCGGTCTCCGTGCTCGGTGTCACGAAGGGAACTGTGCCCTTCGCCCGCGGGATCACCCCGCTGGAGGCGGACGCACCGCAGCACGAAGCCGACCTCCTGCGCGAGCGTTGCCTGCTCTTCGTCGCCTGCACCAGAGCGCGCGAGGCACTGAACGTGACCTGGACCGGAAGACCGAGCGATTTCCTCCCGACCCAGGTGTGAATGGGTGTCTCCGGGGCTGCGCGGCCCGGCACCGCGGCGGCTCCGCCTCCCAGAGCCGCCCCGCCGAATGTCCTCAGTCCTCCGGGGCGAGAGCGCCGGAGGAGAGTCCGTCGCGCGCCAGCTCGGCGAGCCGACGACTGAGCTCGGACACGGCCCGCATCGTCGCCTCGAATTCAGTGAGCTCCCGGAAGGCCGCACCGTAGCGGCGCTGTTCCTCAATGGCCAGTTGCGGAATTCTGGCACCCTTGGCCTCCAACCGGTAGGTGCCGGAGGCACTGGTGGCACGGCGGGTGTTGGCCGGGCTGCGCAGGAAGCCCTGGAGGTAATCGGTGTCGAGCTGGTCGCTGGCGGAGACCGGCTCCGGGCCTTCGTAGGTCACGAGGCCTGCCCGGAGAAGTTCGGCGACGCCCGCCGTGGCACCGTCGAGCGAGCCTGCCCCCGTACCGGGCCGCAGCTGAGGCAGCAGTGCGGCCAGACGGTGCAGCTGCTCCTCCAGATCGCCACGGAGGGCCGTGAACTCGCCGGAGTAGTCGCGGTGCACGGCTTGTAGGTGGCTGCCCGGGGTGAGGTCGACGATGTCGTCGAGGAGACCGATCGAAGGGACGTCCACGATCTGCTCGGGGCGGGGGGCGAGGCTGCCATCGGGGTCGTTGGCGGTGAGGTCCACCATCCGCACCGTGGCCGGGGAGACGTCGGCCGGCCCGGGACGACGCAGAGTCCAGAGGTGAACGGGGAGGGCGTGCGAGGAGGCCGTGCCCGGCGGCAGGGCGACAACCTGGGTGAGGATACCCCTGCGGACCAGCTCGGCCCTGATCCTTCGCCCGGCCTTGCGGTAGGCGACCGAGGCGGGCAGCACGATCACAACGTGCCCGCCCGGCGCGGTGTGTGCGTAGGCGTGCTGCAGCCAGGCAAGTTCGCCCTCCGCCTTGGACGGGGTGCCGAGTTCCCAGCGTGGATCGAGAAGGAGTTCCTCGCGGCCCCATCCGGTGACACCCACCGGAGGATCACAGACCACGAGTTCGGCCCGGAGGTCGGACCATCGGTCGTCACGGAGCGAGTCGCCCGTCTCGATCCGCGTGTCGGGCATCGACGACAGGGCGGCACGGAGCCTGGCGAGCCGCGCGGAGTCAGCATCGGCCTCCTGCCCGCGGCAGAGCGCCCCGGCCTGCCCGGCGACGGAGAAGAGCAACAGCCCGATGCCGCAGGCAGGATCGAAGACCGTCGCCCCGGGCGGCAGCGGCGGCGCGAAGTGTCGTACGGCGAGGGCCAGGCGGGGGGACGTCACCTGATCCGACCCGGCGCGCCGTACGGCGTCGGCGAAACGTTCGGTCAGTGCGTTCACGACGTCAACGGGCCGCTCCGTTTCGGCGAGTGAACGGACGCGCGCCACGGCCTCTGGCGGCAGGCGCAACCCCGGCAGCCGTCGACCGTGCGCTTCGGAGAGCAGCTCGGCCACATCGGCGAGTCCGGCGATCATGTCCTCTCCGTAGGCTGCCCGCAGCTCCTGCCAGACCTGGACCTCGACCGAGACCTCCTGCCCCTTCCGCTGCTTCTCCAGCCACGCCTGGACTTCGGTTAGCGCAAACAGGGGGCTGCTCGCCCCACCTCCCGAGGGCGCAGGGAAGTCCTCGTAGCGGCGCCGCCAATTGGACACGGCGGCGCGGGTGACGCCAGCCAGCCTCGCGATCTCTGATCCGGTGACGAGGGGGCCGGTGGCGGGGGCAGCTTGGTCCGACATGTGGCCACCGTACACGCAGTGGCCCACCTACGGGAACATCGACGTTGCGTTGACAACATACACATACAACTGTCATCGTTCTGCGTATACAGGTGAAACTTCGTCAGCCTTCTTGCACCGGCCCCGCAGACGCTCGGAGAACTCCCCATGGCCACCCACACCGCAGTCCGCACCGTCTATCGACTCCCCACCGTCTCCCCGACCCCCGAGGCGATGTTTGAGGCCCTCAACCACGAACAGCTCGACCGGCTGGGAGCCGAACTGCACCACCCCGTGGTCCTCTGCGTGCCCGCGATCTACCTCACCTACGGCAAAGAGGACGTCGCCGACACCTGGTGCGCCGCCAACGCCCGTACCACCGGAATCACAGTCTTCGAACCTGTCCGACGCACCGGAGCCCTGCTACTCCTCGCCGTCGACGGGCAGGTCTACGCCGTCACCTGTGGCAACGGATACCGCCTGGTTCCAGATGCCCTCAAGGACAAGCGGTTCGGCCTCCGCTTCGCCATCCGCATGATCGACCCCCGGCACATCAGCGGTGCCGTCACCAAAGCGCTTGGCCGGCCGCGCACCGATATCTCCCTGGTAGCCGCCGGCACCTCGGTCCCGGCACTCGGCATCCGCGACCAGGCACGGGTGGTCCGCCACCTCGGCGGCCACCTCGACGACGTCCCGCTCACCCGAAGCCGCCACGCCAACGGCCGAGCCTGCACCGCCCAAGGCGGTGTCGGCCTGCGGCTCCCGCTCGGCATCGAGCCGGCCGACCTGGTCGAGGACCTGCGCACGATCACCCGGGTCTGCAAGGACGACATCCCGCACCCCGAGCTGGAATTCGTCGACCACATCGTCCCGGTCACCGACACCGTCACCCTCGCCGCACTCGAGGCCGCCCTCGACCGTCTGCTCGGGGCCCCCGCCGACGGACGGATCTCGTTCTCCGTACCCCTCGACCTGCACGAGACTTATGCCGAGGCCACCGCATACCGGACCTGCATCGGCAGCACCGAGGCTTACCTTTGCGACGACTTCGACCTGGAGTACGTCCTCACCCGGGCCAGGATCCACCGCCCCGGCACCCGTATCGCCGCCCTTCGCGACGGCACGGTGACCCTCCACCGCGACCCGTCACCCAGATCCTCCGTCCCGCTGGCAACCACCCACGCCCTGGACTGGATCCAGGCCGATGTCTCCCTCGGTCCACGGCGGTACTGCCTTCTGGACGGAGGCTGGTACGAGCTCGGCGCCTACTACATCGACTCCGTCCGAGACAACCTGCGACAGATGTTCACCCATGCCGCCGTGTACGGCCTGCCGCACTGGCCCGAAAGCGCGAACGAGCGCGCCTACAATCGAGCGGTCTCAAAGGCCCGGCCCGATTGGCTGTTCCTCGACGGCGCGTTCATCAATAACCCCCTCAAGCGCACCGACCGGGTCGAAATCTGCGACCTGCTGACTCCGGACGGTACCCTTATCCTCGTCAAGCAGTCCGGCTCCTCCGGCTCTTTCAGCCACCTCCTCGGGCAAGCGCAGGTCGCCGTCGACCTTCTCATCAACTCACCGGAGGCGCGCTGCCAGTTCGTCCGCCGGGTCGCACGGGACAGCGACAGGAGAATCAGGCTGGCCGAGGACTTCACACCTCGTCGGCTGATCCTTGCGGTCCGGCACAGGTCCGGAGCCACTTTCACCCCTGACTCGCTTTTCGCCTTCTCCCAAATCACGCTCCACCAGACAGCCAGGGAGCTCACTACTCGCGGGGTAAGTATCGAGGTCGTTCCCGTGCCGACGGCAGCCGAGATCGCTCGTACCACCGCGGCGTGACGGCAGCCCGCACCAACGGTCCATCGACGCTCGCCAAGGCAGGCGTGCACTGCGTGCCGAAAACCTGCTCGTCGGGCTCACCCAGGGCACGAAACGTCTGGAGCCCTCCGAGAGCAGGGCTGTAACGGCGGCGGTGAGGACTGCACGGCGATTGCCCTTTGGGCACCTTGCCAGAATTCCCCTTGGGGGTCCGGGGCTGGCCCACCTCATACAGGAATGTGCACCGCCCTTTGGTGACAGATCGTTTCACGACCTCGACGTCGAACCCTCGGGCGACTCTGTATAGGAAGACGCTGTGCTGGCGCCGCTGTCAGCCCAGACCTTCGTTACGCTTAGATGCAAGACTACGGGCTCGTCGAACAAGCGTCTCGTTGCCAGGCCGGCCCGGGCGGCTCGACGGGCCGCGAACATAGGCTCGATCAACGTCCCTGGTTATCCGAGACATCACTGCGATAGCCGCGTCGAGAACTCACGAAGCACACGACAATCCACCCTCGCCTCGGTCACCGCTAAGAGTTCAGGCAGTCTTCAAATCAGCTCAGTTGCACCCGCTGGGGGAAGCCTAACCAGTCGGAATCAGCGCACCGAACGCTCAGCGTCGCTTCCCTGTTGTGCCCGTCGATACCGGCCACCTCGTCGGCGCATGGCCTGCCAGATTGAGCACCTGGCACCCCATCAGAATCGCGAACTGATTTTCAGGAGGCCACGGTCGCGGAGGGCATACGCCGAGGGCCATTCACCCGGCGCCCAGGCATGGGATTCTTCGCCGGCGGCCAGGCTTTCGAGCAGGACACATTGCCGATCGTCCAGGGCAGATCACCGATGCACACGGACCAGCCCACACCGCGCTCCCACACTTTACATAGAGCCGAAAGAGTGGCTGCTGGCAGTGGGAATTCTCTGGGACTCGCGGCTGCATCAACGGGCACGGTCGCGAGAGAGCCGAAAGGCTACTTGCGCAGGCCAGCAGTCCGAACTCGGCAAAGGCAGCAGGTCACAGCGCCGACTGGTCTCTTCGGGGCATCTGATCGGAACGACCAGATGCCCCATCGCTCTTTGCCGCACCAGCGCCTAAGGAAGGACGCTACCGCCCATAGCGCTGCCGGATTGACGGCGACACACTCCCCTCACGCAGCGTGAAAACCCCCACTCGGCCGACAACCGATCGAAACCTGACGCTCGCCCAAGCCCTCCTTCTCTTGACGCTCAAATGACGCTCGGGCCACGGAAGTCGGCGCAATGGCGCACATCAAATAGCGTCTGACCTGTACTTATCTTCAGCCAGACCCAGCCGACACCTTCCCGATGACGCACCACATGGAGTGCGTGGCGATCCTGGAGCCAGTGAAGAAGGACGCCTGAGCCGCAACACTTGTCGATGTGTGTGATGTGCGTTGTGAGGCGCTCATGACGATGCCGTCACACTCATTTTGCCACTCGTTGATCATCGTCTGACACGGCGCCGGCCAGCGGAACACCGGAGCCGATTCGCCCAGCGCCCCGATCCCTCAAATGGCTATGACACACCCGGTCACGTCACGAGCGCACCGTTCTCGTTGCGACTCAACCATTCGATCCGCCCGTCGTGAACCGTACGTGCCTCAGACAGGGCCAGCGCATCCTTCGGACGCGGCACGGCCTTCGTCGTGCCGCGCTTCCTCTTCAACAGCCTCAGCACCCTGCCCTAGATCACTTCAGGTGCCCAACGCACTTGGCATGATGTTTGTTCGCCGGAAGAGTTCCATCTCCACAACGCAACGGCTCTGGTCGTTGAGAAGCGGCGAGCGCAGGATGACACCACCTCCTGCGCTCGCCGTTTCTCCTGGTGCGGTGGCGGGCACCGTCACGGATTCAGCTGCACTGCGCCTTAATCCGACTGTCGGTGACGCCTCAGCGGCTACACGACGTCGAACAGTTCGCGTTCGTAGACGCGATGCGCTGTGGGACACACCGGCTTGCGAACCCCACCACATTGTGCTGCCGAGGGTGGCGGAGGGGTCACCGGACGGGGACGCCGTCGACGCCGCGGGGGTACCGTCGCTCTGGCTCGCCTACCGCGCTGCGCGGGGCGGGTACTGCTTCGCTGACGGCGCTTTCGTCGCATGGTCTTCACAGGCTCCCTTTCGCTCAAGTGTTCCAATTCCCGTCGTTCAGAGCGACCTCATTTCGGTCTGCGTTGCCCATGCACCCAGGGGGCAGCGGGAATCCGCAGGCATCTCCGAACGGCCGGAACGGTCGGGGTGGGATGCCGAGAAGCGTTGCAGACTCAGCAGGCAACCGCCAAACCCTGAGCGTTAGCCGAACGTTAACGACCCCCCAACGCCCCGTGGCATGCTCTTCCCCACCTCGACCGAGAAGGCCGACAGTGGTGCACCGGAGCCGAGCCCGAGAGGTTTGCGATCATGGAATTTCGCTTATTGGGGCCAGTGACAGTAATGGAAGGTGGCATTCCGATTTCCGTGAAGTCACCCAAGACCCTCGAACTTCTCACCGCCCTGCTGATAACCCCTGGCCATCGCATCTCGCATGCCGGCATCACCCGATACCTGTGGCCACACGAAGAACCGAACGCCAATCGCATTCGCCAGCATTTTCATCACTTACGGATAGGGATTCCTCAGATCGCCCAACCGAACGACCGCGGATTCTGTCAGATCAAGGTCGATCCGCAGAGTGTCGACCATCTCCGCTTCCATGACTTCCAGCGAGCCGCAGATGCCGCCGGAAACCCCTCGATCCGGCTCAAGGCACTGCGTGCGGCGCTTGCGGAGTGGCGTGGAACCCCGCTCGAGGACCTACCAGGCGAGGCATTCGAGCAGAAGCGAAGCGAGCTGGTCGCCCAATTGCGGAACGCGACGGTCGCCTGCGCCCAGACCGAGCTGGAGTGCGGCGAGGTACTCGCCTCGCTGAAGCGCGCGAGCGCAGGACTGGATCGCTGGCCGGAGTGCGAGAGCTTGCTCCGCCTCAAGGTGCGCGCCCTGGAGAACCTCGGCAGGCAGGACCAGGTGGAACCCCTGCTCGCCTCGTGGGAACTCAGATCAGGACGGCCCACAGTTCATCTGCTGCTCGGAGATCCAGATGAACCCAGCCCCACGCCGATCGGTGTCCGGGCAGACGTTCCCCGATCACAGCCTCGGCAGTTGCCCTCGCAGCCGGTCGACCTGATCGGCCGCCACCGCGAGGTCGAACATATCTCCAACACTCTTCTGGGCCGCACCGCGGGACGGAGTCGGCTCGCCGCACTCACCGGCATGCCAGGGGTCGGGAAGACCATCCTCGCCGTATGGACCGCGACCCGGATCGCCTCACGGTTTCCGGACGGGATCCTCTACATCGACCTCGGCGGATTCTCGCAGGGTGAGCCGGAACGCCACGGCGCCGTCCTGGCCAGATTCCTGAACGACCTCAAGGTCCGCCCGGCTACTCCGACCATGGACGGCATGGTCTCCGCCTATCGAACCGCGCTCGCGGAGCGCGCGGTCCTGCTGATCCTGGACAACGCTCGCGACGAGAACCACGCCCGCCCGCTGCTTCCCGGCCCCGGGCGAAGCGCGGCGATCGTCACCAGCCGCCGCCAGCTTCATGGCCTGGCGATCAGAGAGGGAGCCGAGCTCGTGGACCTCGCTCCCCTGGGCAGGGAGGATGCCACCGAACTGCTGCGCGCGCGGATCGGCGACGACCGGATGAGTATGGCGGCCCCGTTCGCCGACGACATCGTCGAGCACTGCGCGGGCATGCCTCTGGCGCTGGCGATCATGGCGGCGCGCATCGCACAGCGACCTCAGGCGCTTGCGGGGCTGGTCCGCGAGTTACGCAAGGCGGACACTCGGCTGCGCTCTCTCGATCTGGGGACGGAGGACCTGAGTGTCCGTCTCTCTCTGGAGACCTCCCACAACCTGCTGTCGGAAACGGCGGTGGAGCTCCTCTGGCGGCTGGCGGTTTACCCAGGGCCGACGATCAGCTGGGAGGCCCTGCGTGCACTCGAACCGGTCGGCGCCGACGGCGTCGGCATCGTGATCGACGAGCTGATCCGGATGAGTCTGGTGACAGAGCCGAAATTCGAACGGTACGCACTGCACGACCTGGTCCGGGTCTACGTCGATGAGTCGACGAGCCGGAGCGACCACGAACGGGCCGGCGTCGTCGAACGGGTACTGCGATTCCTCCTGCACAACGCCTGGGCCTGCGACCGCAAGCTGGATCCGGCCCGCCGGCTTCCGATCGGCGAGGCCCCGGATCTCCAGGTGGTCGATCCACCACAAGTGATCGATGCGATGTCCTGGTTCGAGGAGGAGTACTCGACCCTCATAGCAGCTGTCGATCTCGCAGCGAAGTACAGACGCGACCGCTTTACTTGGTTGCTGCCGATGGTTCTGGTGACCTTCCAGTGGCGCTCCGGTCGCCATCTGGACGCGCTCAAGTACCTGGAGCAGGCGCTCGATGCCGCCAGACGCGAGGGCGACCCGGCCGATGTGGCCATGGTGCACCGGATGCTGGCCGGTACGCACCGGAGCCTTGCGGACCTCCCGCGGGCGACGCGCGAACTCCGAAGTGCGGTACGAGTCAGCGAAGACGACGGAGATGTCCTCGGCGCCGCCCTGGGACGGCACATCCTCGGTGTTCTGCTGCGCGAGAGCGGAGCGCCGGGTGAGGCCTTGGAACACTTCACGGCGGCCCTGTCGGACTTCAAGCGGCTCGGCGACCCTCTCGGGCAGGGGGCCGCACTGAACGGAATCGGATGCTCTCGCTACGACCTCGGCGAGTACGACGTGGGTCTGGATCACTGTCGCCTGTCGCTGGCACTGCTGGAGGGCACGGACGATCACAATGGCCTCGCGAATCTGCTGTTCAGTCTCGGCCGGATCCGTCTGGCACTGGGAGATCCCGAGTCGGCTCTGGCCGACTTCGAGCGTGCTCGTGATGTGTACCGTTCGCTGGCCTACGGCAGCAGGGAGGCCCGGACACTGATCTGGCTCGCGGACACGCTCCGTGTCACCGGCCGGATCGAGGAGGCCGAGGAAGCCATGGATCGGGCTCGGTTACTCATGGGAGAACTCGGCGAGAGCGATCTCGACCTGGCCGTCGAGACATTGCGGAACATGCCGTGACGGAACAACGGCACCGGACGAATCACACCAGCGGCAGCCCGAGGCGAAAAGGCATCGTCGGATCCGGTCGCGTGACTTTCGGGGGCGGATACGCGCCGGGCTTCGGAAGCATCGGGCCCAGGACGCGCAGCACCTCGGCCACGCCGTCCGGCCGATCCCGTGGTTCGAAGGAGACCATGGAGAGCGCTAGGGTCAGAAGCGGTTGGGGCATTTCGGATGACAAGCCTTTGGGGAAAGGCGAGGTCGTGGCATCGGGCGGGCCCTCCAGATCGCCGTACGGCACATCCGTGCCGACCATCGCGAACAGCATCACACCGAGCGAGAAGACATCGACCTGTGGGCTCAGCACCGACTCGCGGTCGTACTGCTCCGGGGGCGCGTAATAGGGAGTTCCCCGATATTCCAGGTTGGCCTCATCCACTCTCCCGGAGATCCCCACATCCAGGAGGCAGGCCCGGCCATCGGTCCGCAGCATGGCGTTCCTCGGGCAGACATCCCGGTGAACATATTTTTCGCTGTGCACTCCATCCAGAATATTGCAGAGCTGCGCGACAATCGACACAGCGGCTATAGCCGGAACGGGATGATGTCCGGATATCCAGGAGTCGACCGTCACTCCATCGATTAGTTCCATCACGATGTACCCGCGCCGGTTCAACCCGTAGCGACCCTCACCCTCCATGACACGAGGAATCCCCGGTAGATGACTCATAAAATTGAGTCTTTCGCGTTCGTCTTCAATGACAGCCGCTCCGGAGGAATAAGTCTCCGTGGATTCAAAGCTTCGAGGAAATTGAGTTTTGACCGCTACATCACAACGCAAATGCTCGTCCCGGGCAACATAGACATCACCCTCACCACCCTGGCCGATCTTTCGCATCACACGGTACCGACCGTCGAGAAGAGTCCCAGGAAGCAATGGTTCAACCCATTCCACACTCGCAAGAAATCCCTGACACTTCGCCTTCGTACGCCCGGGATCAGGAGAAAACGAGGAGATTATGACAGAGAGTTGGCCACCTGAAGGTCTGTCCGGGCATGCGGGCGTCATCACCGTGCGGCTCGGGATGTTCGGCCCGGAACAGTACCGATGCCCGGCATCAGACGTGCTGAAGGCGTACGGGCTGCGCCCGCTTCGGCAACGGGCCCCGAAACCGGAAGTACTCGAAGACTTCCCCAGTCTGCCGTTCATGGCCGGCGCCGACCGAATCGATCGGCAGATGGATGGAGCACGGCACACGGTCCCGAGCGGTGACCGCGGACGTCCGATGCACGACGGCCTGCGGCAGTGGACCGAGCATGCGCTGAGTATGTACCGGAAGACATTCCCATGTGATCAAGACCTGCGCCTCGCGCGCCGCCCATGGGTCTACCAGCACCGGAACGCCTCCGGCGAGGGCCCGGTGTACCGGATCACCGCGTGGGGGCGCTGCCTGCAGTCCACCGACGGGCGACTGAGAGAACTGCGACTTCCGGTCAATCGCCTCCGCGCCCGCAGCCGTGCGGAATGCGCAGTAGCGGCGCTCATCGCCGCGGAGGGGGACTCCGACCCCCGCGTGGAACATGTCAGGGTCGTACAGTTCGCGCTCTCCGACGGCCGATCGGACACGATCTTCGAAGGGACGCGGAAAGAAGCACTGGCCGAGTACCGGGCCGAGGGGAAACCGGCTGTTCGGGCGCTACTGGAGAGTCGTGAGTTCCGCCCCGGCTCCGCCTGCGTCTCGTGCGCCATCGCACCGGTCTGCCCGGTTCTTCCCAAGGCGTACGGACTTCTCGGCATTGTCGATCGGAGCAGGCCCAGGCGCAACTGGTCCTCGACGACCGGACGCGCGCACCGGAGCTGCCCGGCCCGCGGCCATCTGCGCGGTCTGCGGCTCCCCTTCGACGATGCGATGGAGCGGAGTGCAGCCGCTGAGCGGGGGCGGGCGATCCACGACTTCCTCGCTGCTCGCCACGGCCGGTGGCCGGGGACATCGTGCACTCCCGAGGTCCCCGCGGACTGGGTGCCCGAGGGATACAGGCTTCCCGACGGCGAGCGGGAACTGGGCGCCGAGCTGCTGCGCCACCATGCGGAGGTCTGCCCTCTGAGCACGGCCGGGTCTCGGTCGCAGATCCGGATCGAGCCCAGGCTGTGCTTCGACGACACCGCCGCCGACCTGGTCGTCCTGGCGCAGCCGGATCTGCTGTACCAGGACGGGGGTGCCTGGGTCTGGAGGGAGACCAAGACCTCGGGCAGCGTTCGCCCTCTTCGTGATGCGATGGCCTCCTACCCGCAGCTCGCCCTGGCCGTGAGGCTCATCGGGGGTGGCGCGCTGGGCGGGGCACGGCAAGGGGGGCGGGTCGAGCTGGAGGTGTTGCGTCCCGGCGGGGTCGATCTGCACATCCTTGACCCGTTCGCTCCGGCCACCCGTGCGGCAGCGCTGACCGCGGTGCGTGAGGAGGTGTCGGGCTGGCATGCCGAGACAGCCTTCGAGGCGGTACCCGGCCCAGACTGCGCGGGTTGCGAGATGGCCCGCTGGTGCTCCGCGCGACAAGCTCTCGCTGCGTCACCGGGAGAAGCCCGGTGACGGACAGCGAGCAGACGGACATCGATCTGCTGACCGCGGTGGCACGCGGTGTGATCGAACTGGCCGCGACGAATCACTTGCCGGCCTTCCAGCTGCCCTATCCGCCGAGCGTTCAGTTGGCCCTGGATCGAGTGGTTCTCGCAGGTCTCACGCATGACGGACCGATACCGACCGGAGTTCCGGACCTGATGGCCTGGTGCCGGAGGCCGGGACTGACGGGATGGCCGCTGGAGCTGCCCGGCACTCTGCTGACCGCTGATGCCCGCCTGATCCACCCCGCGGTCTGGGAGCCGACCCGCACCTGCACTGAACTCGCTTCTGTCGGCCCCCAGGGGGTGTCGGAACAGGAGGCCGAGGCGCTCCTGATGGGACTCGCCGATGTCTGCGGAACCGTGGAGCGGTTCGCAGACTGTCGGGACTTCCTCATCCAGCGTCCGGTCATCCTCCGGTTCGACCCGATGGACCTGCTGCAGCCGGCTCGCGCACAGACTTGGAACCTGGTGAAGGGGCTCTACGGTCCTTTGCCCGCCCGCTTCGGGGCCGACGAGGTGGTCCACTGCTGCACCGGATGTGGACTGCTCGCCAAGCCCGTCACAGCGGAGGGTCCCTGGTGCGAAGGGGGTTGCCCGTCCGAGGGCCGGGAGTTCGACATGTCCCACGAGCCCCGGCTCTCCCGCGCTCTGCCGCTCTCGCTCCGGCTCCTCCTGGCCCTACCCGGGCGCACGGAGCTGGCTGTCCGTGCGCAGTTCACGGAACGAGCCCGACTGATTCCGCGGGGTCTCGGCGTCCACCGCGTCAACCACCCTGACGGATCGTTTCGCGTTTTCCAGATTCATGACCGTGAGCAGCCGGGACTGGCGGCACTGCGGGCAGCGGATACGGCCGCCCGGCTCGGCGAGCCCCTGAGCATCGTGGTGCCGGACGGACCGGCATACCCCGGATACCGACAGCGCTTCGAGCTCACGCTGCCGACGGACGCACAAGTGCGGATTTTCTCCGCAAGCGAGTTCACGGGCTCGGGGCCGATCGTCCGGGCGAGGAGGAGTCATGCGTAGCACCACCCGGTCTCTCCAAGAAGTGGTCGCCCTTCTGAGGCAGGCGGACCCACAGATGACGACTGCCCGGCTCGTCACGTTGTGCGAGATCGAGATCGGGCTGCTGCTCCAGGAGAGGTTCATGGCCGGGGCAGCGGCTGCCGACGCGTGGACGCTGTTCAGCGGCTACCCGTTCGCAAGGTCCTGGGGAGCCGTCGACGAGGCGGGGGAACAGATTCTCAGAACGGCCCGACACACACTGTGGACATGGGGCCGCCGCATGGCCTGGGCCGAGGCTCTCCAGGAGTACCAACTGCTCGACCGCCAGCTCCGTGCCTACGACGTCGCCGATCAGGCCCTGCCGGCGGTCCGCCGTCTCTCGTTGTCGGTGGCCCCGACCCGCTGGGAGACGTACGAGCGGCTGCTGCACGGGGCACCGGATTTCAGCGGAAGGCCCATGAAGTTCGCGGCCTCCGGTCGGCACGGCTTTCCGATCGGTCGGCACCTCACCACCGTCCGGTTGCCCGAGTCGGCCCTGCCCCCGCCAGTCGGTCACGACCTTGCGGCGCCGCCGGTGAACGGCGGCGAGCCGTTGTCCTTCTGCTGGGACGACCTCTTGGAGACGGCGACCCTCATGGACTCGGTGAGGTCTGCGGACTGGCAGGGAAGGCTTCAGTCGATCTGGCTCTTCACCGCCGGTCCCGACGGATTCCGCCGCGCACGCCGCTTTGAGGTGGCACGCATTCAGCATCTGCTGGGCATCGTCGGTGCGGGCAAGAGCACTCTGCGGGACGTGCTGGCGGTGCACTTGGCCATGCGAGGGCTTCGAGCGACCATCGTCGTCGGGGACGTCGCCGAACAACTCAAGCTGGTTGAGCTGTACAACACATATGTGCCGGGTTCGGCAGCCCCCGTGCTCGGTGCGGCGGGACGCGAGCGCCACGCCGAAAGGCTACACCGGAGGCTGATCGGCCGCGGTGGTCACAACCTGCTCGCTCACGACGACCCTGCGTTCACCTACCTCAGCACGTCCTGCGCCCTCAACGCGCTGCGCTGTGCGGAGAACCGGCTCACCGATGATCTGCTGGGATTCGGGGAGGCCCCGTGCGGCAGGCTGCAGAAGCCGCGCCGTCGTGAGGACCTGGCGGATGAATCATGGGCACGTGACCGGCTCGCCTGTCCCTTCTGGGCGGCTTGCCCCCGTCATCACGGGGCACGGGAGCTCGTGGGTGCGGCCCTCTGGGTCGCCACGCCCGCCAGTCTGGTCGACTCCTCTGTGCCGCACCCACAGAACCACGAGCGTGTGCGCTACCTAGAGCTCGCTTG
The DNA here is from genome assembly GCF_040638655.1 of Streptomyces sp. NPDC005963. Taxonomy (NCBI): domain Bacteria; kingdom Bacillati; phylum Actinomycetota; class Actinomycetes; order Kitasatosporales; family Streptomycetaceae; genus Streptomyces; species Streptomyces sp. NPDC005963. Next base: position 46,680 of record NZ_JBEXVD010000007.1, read on the forward strand.
CCGACGCAGCGATCTGGTGATCGTCGATGAAGCGGACCGGGTCCAGACGCAGTTCGACCGCATGTTCGCGCCGGCCATCCCGCTGATCGGCGGTGGCTCCGACACCCGATCCTTCCTCCACGATGTCAATCAGCATCGCATCCGCGAGCTGGCGGGTGCGGGAGGGATCCAGCTGTCCGACCGTGAGGTGGAGAGCTGGTCGGCCGCCGTCAACACCACGCAGACCGCCGCCGACCGTCTCGTCGCCATGCTGGTCCGCGATATCGATCTGCGCGACTGGGTCAGAACCGGGTACTTCAGTGCCTGGACACTGCAACTCCGTCTGATGGAGGACCGATACCCCCTTCCGGACGACCACGGCGAGGTGGCAGCGGAATCCGACCGGCCCGCTGCCGAGCATGCGCACCGCGCGGCCCGGCTACGGCTGACCGAGATTCTCGACGCCTTTCGAGAGAATCCTTTCGGAGACCGGCAGCGCCTCACCGATGAGGGGCTCGGGCTCACCGGGCTGCTCAATGAGCTCTTGCACACCAACTACCGGGAGCGGACCAAGGAGCGGCTGGAACGGACACTCCGTGACCTGTTCGCCCTCGACCCCTTGCTTGAGCCCACCCCAGCGGGCAGTGAGGCTTACCGCGATCTGCGTGCCCTTGCCACGGGCAGGTCTGCCGGGGTACCGAAGCCTGGGAAGACGAGTGAAAAGAAGACCCGGCGCCGCGGGAAGGAGCGTCTTCCGGAAACCTCGGAGGCGTGGCTCGAACTGCTCATGAACCGCTTTGAGTTCACCCTGCTGCTGAGTGCACTGGAGCCCAAACTCGCGCTGATCAATGCCATGTGGCCACGTGTGGCGGCGGCCCTCAACCTGGGCTTCAACGAGATGTACCGCAGACCTCTCGACTACGGACCCATGGTGCCCGAGGCGCCGATGGGCAATGTGATCGGCTTCCAGTTCCTGATGGAAGGCCCGGACCTCGGTGGAGTGCGCAGTGGGGAGCTCCGCTTCTTCCGCTGTAGCGGTGTCGGACGGGAGCTTCTGCGGGCCATGCCCGATCTACCGAAGGTGGACGGCCGTCCGGGCCCGAATGTCCTGCTGATGTCGGGCAGCAGTTGGGCCGGGAGCTCCAGCCGCTATCACATTCCGGTGGACATCGGTGTGATCATCGAACCGGATCCGGAACAGATGAATCACATCGCCGAGCAGAGCGAATTTCGCTACGAGTTCATCCGCGACGCCTGCGATTGCCGCGCGGACTGCCTGTGCGACACGAGACACGAGGCACAACGTCTCTCCGGCGCACCTCTTGACCAGCGGGCTGGCATTCTGCGCCGGATGGCCGTCGCCCTGGGCAGAGAGGACCGTGGGATCAGCCGGCTCCGGAAGGAGCTGACACTCCTCCCGGAGAGTCGCCGCCACATTCTGCTGCTCGTCGGCAGCTACGAGGAATCCAAAGTCGTGGCGGACACCCTGCACACCCTCAACAAGCGCTGGAAGGGCAGGGTGTGCCGACTGGTCTCCGACGACGACTCCGAGGCCGGCACCTGGTCGGACGACGATGAACTCCACGCTCCTGTGCTGCGCCGGGGAGATGTCGAAACGCTGGCGAACACCGGTGCGGAGATCCTGGTAGCGCCCCTCCTAGCGGTGGAGCGCGGGCACAACATCCTCGACCTCGGTCGCGAGCACGCGGCGATCGGGTCAATCTACTTCCTCGCCCGGCCCAACCCGCGCCCCGACGATCTCGGCCTCGCGGTGCACACGATCAACGACTGGATCACGAGGGCGGTCGACGACGGAAGGTTCGGAAAGTGGGTCCGCAGTGCACCCAGTCTCGGCCTCGGAGCCCGCAAGGTCAGGGACCTGGCTCGTTCCCAGTGGTACCGAGTGCTCGCCAGACGGATGTCGTGGCGCTCCCTGGGTGAGGACCGGGAGGCCATCACCTGGGACCTGCTCGTGCTGATCTGGCAGGTGATCGGTCGCTCCGTACGCGGCGCAGTGCCCACCAGGGTCGCCTTCGTCGACGCCGCGTTCTCCCCCAACCTGGCCGCCGGCGGGCTGCCCCGTCTGCCGGACACCCCTGAGACGAGCCTCCTGCACAGCATCCACGACGTACTCAGGCCCTACTTCGCCCCGGTCCCCGGCACATCCGCCGCCGACCGGCACATCGTCCAGGCGCTCTACCGGCCCATGTGGACAGCACTCGACCGCTGCCTCACCGGACCCGGGAACGAAAGGAACACCACATGTACCGACTGATCAGAACAACCGCGTACGAGCCGGATCCCGAGGCCGGACCGTGGACCGAAAAGTACCGGGTCATCGGCTTTCCGGAGGAATGGCGGAACGAGTTCCTGGAGCTCTACGGACGGCGCTGGCGCCGCCGGGAACAGCCGGTGGGTCTGCCGGTGCGCAAGCTCAACGATCTGCTGCGGGCCACTGCCCCGGGGCTGGTCGCCACTGGCCGGGGGGCCGGCGGCAAAGCCGAGGTCCCCTGGTTCTACGCGACCGATGAGTTGCCCGCCGAGCTGGTCGCCCCCCTGCTGGCCTCGTGGGTGATGACACTTCCGCCCAGTGCCGATTCCGACACAGGGCGTGCGGCCGATCACCGCGCGGCCCTCGGCCGCGCCCTCGCCCTGATCGATGGGCACACACCGCAGTGGCGGAGCGAGTCCGTGGACCTCACGGCCACCGAACTCACCTCGGGCGGGACGGCCCGGCCCGATCCCAGGCTCTACCCACTGCTGCCCGAGCGGATCGGTGCCAGGATCGCCGCCACCCCTCTCCGTCTCGACGGTGTCAGTCTCAGTTTCCGGATGGTCACGCGCGCCCAAGGGGTCGAGCTGGTCAGCTGGCCGGCACAGTCGTACACCCGGGGAAGAGATACCTGGTACTACTCGGGACGGATCACGGTCACCATGCAGACCGTGCCGTTCACCGAACGGTTCCGGGTGCACGTCTCTTACGGAATCCGCCGCTGGGCAACCGGTTCACCTGTATGGCTGCCGGAAGGGCGCGGTGCCACGGCTCTGCTCGACGCGCCATCGCCGTGGCCGGGCACGGAAGGACCGCGCCGAAGGCTCACCGCCAATGCCCTCGGCTACGACAACCGCCTCGGGATGCTCGTCTGGAACCGGCGGAGCTTGATCGACCTGCTGCCCGAACTGGATCTACTGCGCGCCTACCCCAAGCCGTCCGAGCTGATCGCCGACCCGGTGGACTGGCTAGACGGCAAGGACGGAGTCGCCGCGGGCGTCCTGTACAGCACCGCGATGGGCAGGCACGGCGTCGGCGCCGGGATCATGCCCCTCGAACGGTCACTGGTCGACCGCTGGGTCGAGAAGGCTCTTGGCCCCTACTTCCGTCGGGCACCTGACCTCGAACGTGCGCATCGCAAGTCCAAGCCCCTCCTGCTGCCCACCTCGCAGACGAAGGACGAGGAGAAGCGGGAGGCACGTTCCCGACAGCGCGCGCAAGCCCGCCGCGACGCCTTGAGCGCGGCCCTGGAGGGGCTCCCCCTGCGGGTGGATGTGCTCTGGCAGACCGAGGAGACCCGGGACGAGGTGATCACGGCTCTTTGTGACTGGCTGGGTCTCCCGGCGGGGCCGACAGGAACGGATGGTGGCCGCGAGTGGCAGGAGGGGAACCTGCGCGTCCTGCTTCGCACCCGTCCTCTCCAGACCCTGGGAGCTCCGCTGGCAACCGCCAGGGAGCCCGGCCGGTCGCGGGCCGTGGCACTGGCCCAAGCCATACGCGAGCGTGCCGCGCAGACTGCCACGCAGCTCGGCCCTCCGGCCGACTCGACAGCGCTGGCGATCGTGGAGATTCTGGGACCCGATCGCTTCCCGGCACCGGACTCGGATCCCAAATCCGCGCTGCGCCTCGGCTTCGCCGCGGCTGGCAGAGTCAGCCAGTTCATGGTGGTCCCCGAGGATTCGGCGGGAACCGTCGACGTACGCGCACGGTCCGCCGTGGCCGACGGAATGCGCCAGCTCGGTGCCGTGGTCCCGCCGGAGCAGCAGCTGGACGAGGAAATCACGGGCGATCTCCAGCACCTTGCGCTCTGGTACGTCCGGCGGCAGGCCACCGGACCGACCCGAAAGGCAGGAATGCACTTGGTCGCCCTCCGCATCCGGCCACGTGATCCGGTCCATCCTGTGAAGGGTTGGGACGACACCCGCAAGGAATGGGTCCCGTACGCGCGGCTTCTGCTCACCCTCGCCGCCGACAGCGTTACGGCAAAGGCCCCGGTACGGAGCCGATCTGGCCGGATCGCCTCGACCTCCGATGAACGACACGATGAAATCGAGCGCCGGATCAGGTCGTTGCTCTACCAGGTGCGGGACCGCCCGACCCTGCTCCTGGCCAACAGTGGCAACCTGCGTCAGGTCTGGCACGGTCTGAAGAACGGGCAGTTGATCAAGGACTCGATCGCCTTCTCCGGGGACACTACGGCGCGAGTCGCCCTCCACGGGGCGGATCTGCGGGTCGTGCTGATTCGGGATGCCAACAGCCGGGACGAGACACCCCAGTGGTACGCACCTGGTGAAACGGACCAGGACCCCCCGGGATTCTCCGCCGGCCTGTGGGCAGCGCAGGGGTGCGGACCGGACAACCGGGTGTTCATCAGCACCGTCGGCAAGCCGCCGACTGCGGGAACGGTGCGGCGCGACCTCCGCAAGCTGGTGCCTGACAATGATTGGCCACACGGACCGGCGGCGACGGCCTGGAACCCTCAAGCACTGGAACTCACCGTGCTGGGGTGTCTGTCGAAGGCCGCACTCATCGAAGCCGGACGGAGCGAAGCATCCCCGGACCGTCCCGCCGTGGTAGCGGCCGTTGCTCACCAACTGCGTTTCCATGACGAATACCATCCGCTTTCCCGGCCGCTCCCCCTGCATCTCGCGAAGCTTGCCGAGGAATACTTCCTGCCGCTTGCACATGATCCGGCGTCGGTATCCGAGCAGAGCTCCCCGTAGAGGACGCAGGTTCTTCCGGGCGCTGCGCAGATGGGAAAAGCCATGACGGCTTCCAGCACTCCAGCGGGATTGGGCCGGTGTGTGAGCGGCTGAGCCTGATTCGGTGTTCGGGATTCTCCGCGCCCCTGGTACTGCGACGACTCGGGACGGGCGGTTCGCGAAGTCCGGACCGCCGCTCTCGACGATCCTGCCGCCGCTTCCGCAAGCACGTGCGGCGGCTGCTCCATGAACGTCACGCAATGCTGTGAAGGAGCGCTTTGCCTGCGTACGGAGGCCGGTCGTCCTCGTCCAAGGCCTCCACACGTCGTCCGAGGTCGCCGTGTCGACTTTCCGGGGGCGCCGAGGACAGGAGCGGGCCATGGGCCGCCACCCGACCGGGCACCGGGGCCGTCGTTCGGCCGCTGTACTCTGATGCGCCTACACAATCGGCCTGGCGGTTTCACAGAGTGATCGGCCCTGAGGCCCCGGAGCAGTGATCCGGAACTTCTGGCTCGCAGGGTTCGGCCCCGCTCCCGACGGCTTTCCGGACCGGCGGTCGTAGGCCGGGTAGAGGGGGGAGCAACACGGTGGAACCACTGCGAGACGATGATCCGCGGGTGATCGGAACCTTCAGCCTCGTCTGTCGGATCGGGTCGGGCGGCATGGGGCAGGTGTTCCTGGGAGAGTCCGAGGCGGGCCACCAGGCCGCGGTGAAGGTCATCAAGCCCTCCGTGCTTGACGAGGACACCCGGGCGCGCTTCCTGTCCGAGGTGGAGAGCCTGCGGACCGTCTACGGCCCCTTCGTCGCGGCCTTCGTCGGCGCCGACGCGACCGCTGATCAGCCCTGGCTCGCGGTCGAGTACGTCGCCGGACCCGATCTGCGCACGCTGATCGCCGGGCAGGGGCCACTGCCGCTCGCCGAGACCGCCAGCCTGGGAGCACTGCTCGCCGAGGGGCTCGGCACGGTCCACGACGCGGGGCTGCTCCACCGCGACTTGAAGCCGCAGAACATCCTGCTCTCCCCCTACGGCCCCAAGGTGATCGACTTCGGCCTCGCCGTGCTCGCGGAACGCCGCACGACCCTGACGGCCACCGGTTTCGTCGTCGGCAGCGTGCTCTGCATGCCTCCGGAGCAGGCCCGGGGCGAGCACCGGCTGGACCGGTCCGCCGACGTGTACGCGCTGGGAGCGGTGCTGCTGTTCGCCGCGACCGGGCACTACCCGTACGAGGCGCCGACCTGGCAGGCCGTCGCCCTGAAGATCGAGGACCCGGCGACCCCTCCCGATCTGACGGACGCCCCGCCCGAGCTCGTGCCGCTGATCACGGACATGCTGGCGCTGGAGCCGGACGCCCGGCCGGCACTGCCCGAAGTCACCGGGCGGCTGGTGCGTGTCATCCGGGAGCAGGGTCTGACCGCCCTCCAGGCCAAGCGCCGCCTGATCGCTCTGACGCCCGAGTTCAGCGTGCCCCAGCTTCCCGTGCCGGCTCCCGAACCTCCGGGGGGAGTCGACGCACCTGCCTACACGCCCGCCGTCATCGACGAGGCCGCGGTCGAGGACGACGAGGAGGCGGGCCCCGCCCCGTCCGCGGGGGCAGGGCGGCGGACGGCGGGCCCCGACGGAGACGGGGACGACGCCGACGACGGCGCCTTCGCCCACGGGGAGTCCGCGCCTCCGCGGCGGGATTCCCGGCCGGGCGCACGCGGCGGGGTGACCGCCGTGCGGCCTTCCGCGCCCTTGAGGATCGCCGAGCGGATTCGGGCCGGGTACGCTCGCGAGGCGCGCTTCTGAGCAGGCACGGCCCCGTGCCCGATCCCGTACGTCCCGCTTCCGCCCCGTGACAGACTTGCGGCCGTGGGCGTGACGACAGGTGCGAGACGAAGGGGCCGTGGGTGACCGACCAGGGGGCGACGCAGGAGGGGACCCGGTTCCCGCCGGGCGCGCAGATCCTCGTACGGGACGAGGAGTGGCTGGTCCGGAACACCATCAGCACCGACCACGACGGGGAGCGGATCGAGGCGGTCGGCGTCTCCGAGTTCGTCCGGGACGAGGAGGCCGTCTTCTTCAGCGGCATCGACAGGGTGAAGCTCCTGGACCCGGAGAAGACCCGTCTGGTGCCCGACACCTCCTCGTACTTCCGGCGCAGCCGCCTCTTCCTGGAGGCAGCGCTGCGCAAGACGCCGCTGCCCCAGTCGGAGCGGGGCCTCGCCCTCGCCGACCGCTTCCTCCTCGACCCGCTCGGCTATCAGCAGCGCCCCGCCGAGCTGGCCCTTTCCATGCGCAATCTCCGCCCCCGGGTGCTCATCGCCGATGTCGTCGGCCTCGGCAAGACCCTGGAGATCGGTCTGACCCTCGCCGAGCTGATCCGCCGGGGCCGGGGCGAACGCATCCTGGTCGTGACCCCGCAGAGCATCCTGGAGCAGTTCCAGCACGAGCTGTGGACCCGGTTCTCGATCCCGCTGGTGCGGCTCGACTCGCTCGGCATCCAGCGCGTCCAGCGCGAGCTGCCCGCGGGCCGGAACCCGTTCACGCACTACAAGCGCGTGATCATCTCCGTGGACACGCTGAAGAACATCGGCCAGTACCGGCACCACCTGGAGCGCATCCGCTGGGACGCCGTCGTCATCGACGAGTCGCACAACCTGATCAACCCGGGGAGCCAGCGCCGTGCCCTCGCCGAGATCCTGGCCCCGCGCACGGACGCCCTGCTGCTCGCCAGCGCCACCCCGCACAACGGTGACAAGCGGTCGTTCGCCGACCTGATCTCCCTCCTCGACCCGGCGGCCATCTCCGACCGGGACGACTACGACCCGGCGCAGGACCTCGGGCACCTCTACATCCGGCGTACCAAGATCAGCCCCGAGGTACGGGACCAGATGGGCACCGAGTGGCCCGACCGGGGCCCCACGGTCTCCCTCCACTGCGCGGCCACCGACGCGGAGGAACGGGTCTTCGCCGAGCTGGCCGAGCACTGGATTCCCGCCCCGTCCACGGACACGGAGTTCGGTACGGCCGGCCGGGACCCCGTCTCGGTGGCCGTCGAGCCGGTCTTCGCCTACAACCTGCTCAAGACGTTCCTCTCCTCGCATCTCGCGCTGCGCGAGACGGTCACCAACCGCATCGCCTCCCTCTCCGCACGGGTCCGCAAGGCGGCGGAGAAGGGGCTGCGCCCCGATCCGGCCGTCGCCGTCGAGCAGGCCGCCCTCGCCCGGCTGCGGGACCTCGTCGCCGGCATGGGCGACGGCACCGCGTCCGGCGACTCGGCCAAGCTCGACGCGCTCGTCGCCCAGCTCAGGGAGATCGGCGTCGGCCCCCGGTCCGCCACGCGGGCCGTGGTCTTCTCCGAGCGGGTCCGCACCCTGACCTGGCTCGCCCAGGTCGTGCCCGCCCGTCTGGGCTTCCCGGTCGAGCCCGGCGGTACGTCGAAGGCGGTGGCCGTGATGCACGGTGGCCTCAGCGACGACGAGCAGGGCAAGGTCATCGAGGTGTTCGGTCTCGCCGACACCCCCGTCCGGCTGCTGTTCACCGGGGACGTCGCCTCCGAGGGCGTCAACCTGCACCGCCAGTGCCATCACCTCGTCCACTACGACATCCCGTGGTCGCTGATCCGCATCGAGCAGCGCAACGGCCGTATCGACCGTTACGGGCAGAAGAACGAGCCCCGCTTCCACGCGCTGATCCTCACCTCGGACACCCCTGGTGCGAAGGACGACCGCACGGTCGCGGAGAAGCTCCTCCGCCGCGAGGAGGAGGCGCACAAGCTGGACGGCACGGCCGAGGCGGTCTCCGGCCTGTACCGCGCCGAGGAGGAGGAACGCCGGCTCATCAAGGAGCTGGTGCGCGGCGGCACGGTCGAGGAGTTCCTGGGTTCCGACCCCGCCGACGACACGGCGCTCGCCGACCTGTTCGGCCAGGTGGACACGATCACCGAACAGGAACTGCCCGCCCGCGCCGAGCTGATCTCCCTCTTCGACGGCGACACCGCCGACTTCGTCGCCACCGCCCTGGACGAGGTGTACGAGGAGCGCGCCGAGGACCTGATCGGGCTGGCGTCGAACACCGACGCCAGGGGCGGCGCCTACTTCTCCCTCTCTCCGGCGAAGGCGCCCGACCTGCTCCACCGCCTCAAGGCCCTGCCGCCCTCCTATCTCAAGGAGCAGCGCGTCGCCGAGCGGATGCTGGTCACCTCGGACCGGGCCCTCGCCCAGCGCAAGCTGACCGAGGCCCGGGACAGTTCCGGCACCATGTGGCCGGAGGTCTCCTTCCTCACCGACATCCACCCGGTGGTGGAGTGGCTGACGGACAAGGTGCTGGTCGAGTTCGGCCGCCAGGAGGCCCCGGTCATCACCACGCCGCACGTGGACGGCCCGGTCTTCCTCGTGCAGGGCATCCATTCCAACGCCCTCGGCCGCCCGACCGTGGTCCGCTGGATGGCCGTCGCCGGGCTCGGCGCCCATGGCACCGGCACCCCCGAGGTGCGCCCCATGGCCGACGCGCTGCGGGACGCGAAGGTCGGCCCGAGGCTCGCCCGCACCGGGGACCCCCGGGACCTGGCCCGCCTCCAGGAGCTGGTCCCGGCGGCCGTCGCCGCCGCCCGGCACCATCTGGACGCGGGCCGGGCCGCCTGGGAGGAGCAGATCAGCGGCCCGCTCGCCGCCTACCGCGAGCATGTCGCCCGGTGGCGCGCCGACTCGCTGCTCCCCGGGCTCACCGGCCGGCGCGAGCGCGCCGTCGAAGAGACCGCCGATGAACTGGCCCGCCTCCTGGACCAGCTCCACACCACCGGTCGCCCCCTGCTGCGGGTCCTCGCCGTACTCGACCGGCCCGGCACCCCGGACACCTCCGACATCGGGCCGGCCGGTCCGGCCGAGGTAGCCGACCACCCGTCCGACGCCCAGGCGGAGAAGAACTGACGTGACGTACGACTCGCTGGTCAACCACGGCGACTACCTCTCGCCGCACTATCTCGCCGAGGTCCTCCCGAAGGACCTGAAGGCGAAGGATGGGCTCCTCACCCGCTGGGCCGCCTTCGAGGAGACCGAACGCCGCCGCCACACCGACGCCGCCGCCGAGGTCGCCCGCCAGGGTTTGGCCCCCGACTCCGTGCCGCCGCGTGTCCGTACCCCCCGTGAGGGCCTGCGCGCCCTGCACGGCCCCTACTTCGCGGGCCGCGCCGCGCTCGCCGAGGACGCGGCAGCGCTCGCCGAACCCGACGCACCCGCGATCGAGGGGTGGCGGAAGCGGTATACCGAGAGCCATCTGGACACCCTCCGCGCCCTCGGGTACACCGCCGCCCACGAGCAGACCGTCACCGTCCACCGCGCCGAGCGCGAGTACGCCGTCCCGGTCCTGCACGCCGAACCCGGCCTGTACGCGGTCGCCTGCGGCTGGACCACCGAACCCGACGCGGCGCTCGACCCGGACGACGCGGGCCGCCTGCTCCACCCGGTGGAGACGGAGACCTCGGCCCCCGACATCCTGGACGCGAAGGCCCTCGCCGACTTCCTCTTCAGCTGCGACGCTCCCCCGCGCCACATCCTCCTGCTCGTCGGCGGTGTCGTCGTCCTCGCCGACCGGCTCGCCTGGCCGGAGGGCCGCTACCTCTCGGCCGCCCTCGACGCGGCCCTGCACCGCCGCGACGACCGCCACGGCGGCGAACTCGACGTCCTGGCCGCGCTCTTCGGCTCCGACGCGCTGCGCGTGCCCGCCGAGGGCGGCACCGCGCCGCTCGCCGCCTTCCTCGACCGGTCCGCCAAGCACGCCGTCGGCGTCTCCACCGAGCTGCGCGAGGGTCTGCGCCTGAGCGTCGAGTGGATCGCCAACGAGGTCCTGGACCGCCTGCGCGAACCCGGGAACGGCGTCTCCCCCGTCGACCTGGACGACCCGGCCCGTCTCGCGAAGGAACTCAGCCGCGAGTCGCTGCGCTATCTGTACCGCGTCCTCTTCCTCCTGTACGCGGAGGCCAGCCCGACCCTCGGCATCCTCCCCTCCGACTATCCCGAGTACGAGCGGGGGTACGGGCTCCAGCGTCTCGGCGACCTCGTCCTGCGCGACCTCGTCGGCGAACGCTCCCGGCGCGGCTTCCACCTCTACGAATCCCTCGACCTCCTCTTCGAGAAGGTCGAGAACGGCCACCGCCGCTACGGCACCGAGCCCGAGGACCTCGTGGCGGAGGCGGCGGCCCGCGAGGCGGCCGAGGCCGAGACGGAGGCGGCGGCGCTGCTGGCCGCCGGGACGATCACCCAGGCCGAGTACACCGAACGGGTCCGTGAGGCCGACCGCGCCCGCCGCGCCGCCGCCCGCAGCACCGGCGCGGGCCTGCGCTTCGAGGCGCTGCGCTCCGAGCTGTTCACCAAGGAGGCCGTCCGGCTCATCTCGGACGACCGGATCGAGAACCCGGCGTACGAGGGCGGCGAGGACGAGCGGCGCCGCCCCTTCCTGGACACCCGGCTGCGCAACGAGACACTGCACAAGGTGCTGCGCCGCCTGATGCTCACCAAGGGCAGGGGCCGGGAGCGCGGCGGTTTCATCTCGTACGCCCAGCTCGGCATCAACCAGCTCGGCGCGGTGTACGAGGGCCTGATGTCCTACACCGGCTTCATCGCCGAGGAGGAGCTGTACGAGGTCGCCAAGGGCGGCGACCCCTCGGGCGGCAGCTGGATGGTCCCCGCCTCCCGCGCCCAGGCGTACGACGACGCCGTCTTCGTCAAGCGGACGAACGAGGAGACCGGCCGGCCCGAGCGGGTCGCCCACCCCAAGGGCTCCTTCGTCTACCGGCTGGCCGGCCGCGACCGCCAGACGTCCGCCTCCTACTACACCCCGAAGTCCCTCACCGAGGTCACCGTCGAGCTGGCCCTCCGCCACCGTCTCGACCAGGACGGCGCCACCACCCCGGCGAAGGAGCTCCTGGAGTGGAAGATCTGCGAACCGGCCCTCGGCTCGGGCGCGTTCCTCAACGAGGCCGTCGACCAGGTCGCCGCCGAGTACCTGCGGCGCCGTGAGCGCGAGCTGGGCCGCCGGGTCGACCCGGAGCTGCGGCAGATCGAGCTCCAGAAGGCCAAGGCGTACATCGCCCTCCACAACGCCTACGGCGTGGACCTCAACGCCACGGCGGTGGAGCTGGCCGAGGTCTCCCTCTGGCTCAACTCCATGCACCCCGGCATGCGGGCCCCCTGGTTCGGCCTCCATCTGCGGCGCGGCAACTCCCTCATCGGCGCCGGCCGCAAGGTGTACGGGGCCGATGCCCTCACCGGCGGCGACTGGCTGGCGAAGAAGAACACCCTCGCGCCGAAGGACCTGCCGTTCCGCGACGGCCCGCTGCCCGAGGGCGCGGTGCACCAGTTCCTGCTGCCCGCGGTCGGCTGGGGCGCGGTCGCCGGGGAGGCGGAGGCCAAGCGGCTCGCGGAGACCGAGGCGAAGGCGCTCGGCGCCTGGCGCAGGGGCGTCCAGAAGGCCCCGAAGGGGCCGAAGCCGTTCCCGGAACGCGGCGACGAGACCGCCGAGGCCCGGCAGAAGCGCCACGACCGCTGGCGGAAGACGGCCGACCGGACCGAGCTGCACCGCCTCCAGGGCGTGGCCCGGCGCGCCGAGTTCCTCTGGTCGCTCGTCGCCACCCGCCTCGAACTCTCCGAGCGGGCGGTGTCCCGCCGTATCGACGTGTGGGGAGCGGACTGGCTGGACCAGTCGGCGGAGGCGGAGGACAAGCAGAAGGTCCTCGACGACCTGACCCGCCACGGCACCCCGTACTGGCGGCTGAAGACCGTGATGGACGCGTGGTGCGCGCTCTGGTTCTGGCCGCTGGACGAGGTCGGCCTGCTGGACGGTACGGCTCCGGAGTACGCGGCGGGCGGCGGCCTTGTCGACGAGTCCTCCCTCCCGGGGCTGCTGCGGGCCGGAGCGGGCGAGCCCGCGGCCCCGGCGGAGCCGGTGGCGGCGGCAGCCGAGCCGCCGTCCGGCCCCGCGCCCGGGGACCAGCTGTGGCGGGTGTCCGGTGACCAGCTGTGGCGGGTGTCCGGCCTCTTCGACGACCCGGACGGGGAACAGGAGGAGCTGGACGAGGACCTGACGACGGCGGAGACCGGGGGGAGCAGACCCACCGCCCGCAAGCCCCCCGCCAGGCGCGCACCCGAGCGGACGACGATCCCGCTCCAGAACTTCGGCGACTGGCTGGACTTCCTGGAGGGCGTCCTCGGTCGGGTCGACATGCCCGAGCAATCGCTGCTCTCGGGCATCGAGGAGCTGAGCCCGGACGAGGCGCTGGAACTGCTGGCCGACGTGGAGGACCGCCTGGAGGGCTTCCTCGGCATGAGGCCGGCGGCGACCCTGCCGTTCCGGTACCCGTGGCTGAACACGGTCGAGGACATCGCGGGCACCACGGAGAAGGACATAAAGGCGGAGGACGGGCACGGCTTCTTCCACTGGGAACTGCACTTCGCGCATGTGTTCCGGGGGGCGGGGGGCGGGTTCGACCTACAGGTGGGGAACCCGCCTTGGGTGCAGCCGCAGTGGGATGAATCGGCGGTGTTGGCTGAGATCGACCCTTGGTTCAAACTGGAAGAAAGGCCACCCGTTGAGCAATGGCGTCGGCGCAAGCAGTTGGCTCTCGATAGTCGAACAGGGCCTTCGATCTATTTCGGAGAGTTGGCCACAGTCTCCGGCGTCGCGGAGTTTCTGCGTAACGAGACGACCTATCCACTGATTGCTGGGACCAAGCCTGACCTCTACCGGGGTTTCATGTGTCAGGTATGGCGACACCTCGGCGTCGGGGCAACGGCTGGACTAATCCACCCTGACACACATTTTGGCGGGGTGAAGGAAGGACGGATTCGTGAGGCTGCCTATCGACACCTGAGGGTTCATGGGCACTTCTCTAACCGGCGGGGAATCTTTTCGGAAAATCACGCCAATACCGAGTTCGGCGTTCAGATCTACGGCCAGGCTCGATCGCCGCAGTTCACTCATCTTAGTTGGCTCTTTGATCCGACTACCTTGCGGGAATCGTTTGAGCACGATGGACAGGGTGAGCTACCTGGTATCAAGACAGGAGGTGCGTGGGATCTCCGCCCCCACAGTGCTCGGCTGATTAAAGTCGACATCAACCTGCTGAGTCAATGGAATCGAATCTCTGGTGAGATAAAGACCCCCGGAGCTCAGGCTGCACTGCTTCTACCGGTGACGGTCGCCGAACAGGGAGCCATCGAGGCGCTGTCGAATGTGGTTGATCGACTAGGCTCTCACGAGCCAAGGATCACGATCGGAATGTTCGAGAACCTTGCTACGAGGCAACTGGGGATCTACCGGTGGGACACGTCGCAAGTCGAGTCGTTCGATGAGCTAATTTTGCAAGGTCCACACATTGGCGTTGCCACGCCATATAACAAGCAGCCCAATATTCCCTGTCGTACCAATCGAGACTGGGCGGCTTGGAACCTCGCAGAAATGCCGGACGATGCGGTTCCCCGGAGTAATTACGTCCGAGATTGCGCTGCGGAGCTTTACCTAGGCGCGCAGGACCGTTGGCTGGATCGCTCTCGACTGAACATCGATTGGCAGCCTTCAGCCCAAGCGTGGGCAGAGCGGAGCAAGTTCCTGGACGAAGAGGAGCAGAGGCTCCCTGAGCGTGAGCAGCGTGAACTGCTCCGCAAGAGAATTTGGCTATTCCGGCCGTACACGGAATTTTACAGACTGGCTTGGCGCCGAATGATTCCGTTTGATACGGAGCGAAGTCTGTTTGCCGCGATTGTTCCAACTGGTCCAGCCCACATGGATGCCATCAACTCGATGGCGTTGGATGATAATCGCGCCACTGCAATGAATGCAGGATTCTGGGCCTCACTTCCACTCGACTACCTTTTGAGAATTACTGGCAGATCGGATCTCAGAATGGCGGAAGCCTACAAGATGCCGTGGGCCGACCCCGGCCACCCCCTCGCTGGCGCTCTCCTTCTTCGCACTCTCCGACTCAACTGTCTCTCTGGTTCCTATGCACCGCTCTGGGGCGAGTTGTACGACATGACTTGGCCTGGATATGAGGACTGGGCTGTGAACTGGCCTCGGCTAGATCCGCTCGCCCGTGAAATTGGGAAAACATGGGATCGTGCCACGCCGCTACGTTCGGAGTACGAGCGTCGCGCCGCGCTCGTGGAGATTGATGCTCTTGCGGCGGTGTGGCTTGGCATGAGCGCAGACCAGTTGGTAGCCCTATACCGCGCTCGATACCCGATTCTCTCGGACTATGAGGCAGTAACTTGGTTTGACGCTAGCGGGCGCAAGATTGCTCGGAATCACAACACCTACGGCTTCGGCCAGACGAAGCAGCACTACGAGCACTTCCTCGCCTACGACAAGAAGGAGCGGCCCGACCCCCCAGAGGGCTACACCGCCCCCTTCTACAAGGCGAACCGTGAGGCGGAGATGCGCGAGGCGCACCAGCACTTCTCCGCGCGGCTGCGAGAGGCCATCGACAAGGGGAAGTGGCCGCCACCCGTGGCCTGAACCGCAGCGCCCCGCGCCGGAGGATTCCGGCGCGGGACGCTTGGTTCGCGGGTGTCAGCCCTGCACTGCGTACGCAATGAAGTCGCTCCACACGGTGGGAGAGAGGGCGAGTTCGGGGCTGCGCTGGTCCTTGGAGTCCCGGACGTGGATCGCCTGCCCGCACCGGGCGACCTCGACACAGGCGTCACCGTCGGAACCGCTGTAGCTGCTCTTGAACCAGACCCGTTCGTCGGTGCTGCTCATAGCGCTCCTCGAAGTTGCTTCAGCAGGCTCCTGGAGTCCTCGGGGGTGAGGGCCTGCGAACGCAGTCTCGCATAGCGCTGGAGCATGATGCTGACCTCCTTCGGGTTGGAGATCAGCATCCCGCCACGCTGGCCTTCGGCGTAGCCGGACCACTTGTTGTCCGGGGATTCCAGGAGCATCAGAGGCCCGTCGAAGCCGGCGTGGTCCGGCTGGTGTCGCGGCATGATCTGCAATTCGACGTTGAACTGCGACGACCGTTCCAGGAGGCTGTTCAGCAACTCCCGGGTTACCGCAGGACCTCCGGTGCCACGTTCGACGAGGGCCTGTTCGACGATGAAGCTGAACGCGATCGGCGGCCTGCGCGCGAACAGCTGCTGGCGTTCCATTCGGGCCAGGACTTGTTCGGCGACCTGTTCCTCGTCCTTGACCGGCGGCACGCTCTGGGTCACCGCCCGCGCGTACGCCTCCGTCTGCAACAGACCCGGCACGACCCGGCACTCGTAGGTCCACAGAGTCTGCGCCTGTGCCTCAAGCCGTGCCCACTGCCGGAACCAACTCGCCAGCCCCGCCTGCCGCGACAGATGAGGCGCGGCCTTCCGCAGTGCCCCGGTGTTGCCCAGGGCCTCCTCCGCGCGTTCCACGAAGTCCTGGTCGGGCATCCGGCGGCCCTGTTCGACCGAGGCGACGGTGTGTTTGGAGAAACGGACCAGCTCGCCGAACTGCTCGCGGGTCAGGCCCGCGTGCTCCCGCAGGGCCTAGACGACCGCGCCGAAGGTGCGCAGACTGTCCGACGCCCCCGGTTCCGTGCCTCCGCCCGTTCCGGTCCCGCCGTCCGTGGATTCGTAGGCCACCGTCGGCCACCTCCCGCGCACCCGCCACGCCCGTACCGCTTCCGATCGGTCCATCGTGACGCCGAGTGACACGCACCGTCCACCAAAAGTGATCGTACGCTGACCCTGCGTACGCGCCTGGCCGTTGGCGAACCATCCGCATACGGCGCCAGATTGGGCATATGACACCGCCCTCCATCCCCACGACCCGCGAAGAACCCGTCACCGTACGTGTGTTCACCCAGCGGTTCAGTCCCACACCGCGCGGAGCCCGCCTCGCCCGGCGGCTCGCCCTGCACCGGCTCGACGCCTGGGGCGTCCCCTACGGCGGTGATGCGTCCGACACGGCCGGCCTGGTCGTCGCCGAGCTCGTCGCCAACGCCGTCACACACGGCCGGGTCCCCGGCCGGGACTTCGAACTCGCCGTCCGGCTGACCGGCCGGACCCTGCGGATCGAGGTCTCCGACGCCCGGGGCGAGCTGCGCCCTCCCGCCCTCGGAACGGCCCCTCCCGTGCCCCTCGCCGAGACCGGCCGGGGAATGCTCCTGGTCGAGGCGCTCGCCGACCGGTGGGAGGTGCTCGACCGGGGTCCCGTCGGCAAGACCGTCGCCGCCGAAGTGGACCTGACGCCCTGAGGTGGGCGCCACGACGTTCCCGGGGCGCCGCGGGCCGTCGCCTGACAGTCCCGGGTGCCGTCTATACGCTGGGCCGGGCACGGTACCGGATCGTGACGGGCGGCGGAGGGTGACGGACGGTATGGCGGAGGCCGAGGACGACGGAGACGGCCGGGGCGCCGCGAGGAGCCGCCCGGCGCAGGCCCGGGGCCCCGCCATGGCGGAGGACCTCGACCAGCCGGACTCGCTCTTCCTGTCGCTGGGGCCGGCGATCGAGATCGGTTCCGACGGCCGGCCCACCGGCGTCGAACTGGAGCTCCCCGACGACGGGGACGACGAGCACGGCGGGTACCGGGACGCCGACGGCATCTCCGCCCCCTTCCGGCCCGAGAGCATCAGCATCCGTACCGAGACCAGCACCGTGGACCTGCTGCTCTCCCGGCTTCGGCAGGGAATGCTCGACCTCGCGCCGGACTTCCAACGCAGGTCCGGCATCTGGAGCGACCGCGCTCAGAGCAGGCTGATCGAATCGCTGCTGCTGCGCATCCCGATCTCCAACCTGCACATGGCGCAGGGCGACGAGGACCGGTGGGCCGTCGTGGACGGCGTCCAGCGGCTCACCGCGATCGCCCGGTTCATGGACCCCGGGCTCACCGCAGGACTCGGGCCGCTGGCCCTCCGGGGCATGGACTACCTCTGGCAGCTCGACGGCAGCACCTACCAGGACCTCAGCGGACGACTGAAGATCCGGCTGCGCGAGACCCAGCTCACCGTCCACATCATGCAGCAGGGCACCCCGGAGGCCGTCAAGTTCAACGTCTTCTCGCGGATCAACACCGGCGGGATGCCGCTGAGTCCGCAGGAACTGCGGCACGCGCTGGTGAGCGGGCCCGTGCGGGGCTATCTCGCCGACCTGGCCGAGGACCCGGCCTTCGGCGAGGCCACCCGGTGGAGCGTGTCCGACGCGCGGATGGCCGACCGGGAGATGGTGCTGCGTTTCCTCGCCTTCCGCACCACCAATCCGGTCGAGCACACCGAGAAGGACTTCGACAAGTTCCTGGTGGCCGCCATGTACCGGGTCAACGCCCTTCCCAAGGACCGGTGGGAGCAGCTCGCCCGGGAGTTCCGGACCGCCCTGAGGTGCGCGGAAGACCTGTTCGGCAAGCACGCCTTCCGCAAGTGGCACGGAGGGGAACGCAGCTCCCCCGTCGTCAACAAGGCGCTCTTCGAGGCGGTCTCCGTAAATCTCGCACTTCTGGACGATCACGAACGGAACAGACTGGTAGCGTCGCGGGCGACGGTGCGCGCGCGCTTCGTCGAGCTCATGGGGGACTGGGACTTCGAGCGGTCCATCTCCGTGAGCACCGGGGACCCGGCGAGAATCCGCACCCGGTTCCAGGAAGTGGCACGACTGTTCCGAGGGGTGGCCGAACAGTGATCGACCTGCTGACCATGCACAACTTCAAGGCGTTCCAGCACACGGAACTCCGGCTCGGCCCGCTCACCCTGCTCACCGGACTCAACTCCTCCGGCAAGAGCAGCGTCCTCCAGGCCCTCGCGCTGCTCCGCCAGTCGTACGAGGCGGGTGACCTCGCGGTCGCCGGTTGGCTGCGCGAGGCGCAACAGGCCGGACTAGCGACGAGCGTGGCCAACCAGGGTTTCCTGCTCAATGGCGAACTCGTCGGTCTCGGCACCGGTGAGGACGTCCTGCACGAGGACTTCACGGAGGACCTCGGCCCGGACGAGCGGCCCCCCATCCGTCTCGGCGTCACCGAAGGGCCGTACCGCTACACGTGGACCGTCGAGAGCGAACCCGAGCAGAACCTGCTGCCCCTGCTCGACGTCGACCTGCCGCTCACCTCCGAGGGACCCTCCGCGCCGGCCGGGCCGGAGGCCCACACGCCCTCCTTCCTCACCGCCCCCTTCCAGTACCTGCACGCCGACCGGATCTCGCCCGCCCAGTTCTACCCGCGCGACCACCAGGTGGCCATCGGGCGGAGCTTTCTCGGCGTACGCGGCGAACACGCCGTCAACTACCTCCGTCACCACGGCGAGGACACGGTCGCCGCCGGCCCCCTGCGCCACCCGAAGGCAGCCTCCGACTCCCTGATCTCACAGACCGCCGCCTGGATGGGCGACCTCTGCCCCGGGGTGGACATCGAGGCCGTGGCCATCAAGGGCACGGACGTCGTCAGCCTCTCCTACGGCTTCCAGGGGACGGTGGGCGCCACCAAGCGCCGTCGCCCCGGCAATGTCGGCTTCGGCCTCACCTACGTCCTACCCGTCGTGGTCGCCTGCCTCAGCGCCCAGCGCGGCTCCCTGGTCCTCCTGGAGAATCCGGAGGCGCACCTGCACCCCCAGGGGCAGACCCGGATGGCCATGCTCGCCGCCTCGGCCGCCGCCCAGGGCGTCCAGGTGATCATGGAGACGCATAGCGACCACGTGCTCAACGGAGTGCGGCTCGCGGTCAAGCAGGGTGGGCTCACCCCCGAACAGGTGGTGCTCCACTACTTCCGCGGCAACGGAACGGGCGCGGAGATCGTCAGCCCCCGGGTCAACGCGGACGGTCGGATCGACCAGTGGCCCGCCGGCTTCTTCGACGAGCTGGAGAACACGCTCGACCAGCTCATCGGCTGAGACACCCGCCTGGGGAGGCGGGGCGCACACGAAAGCGGAGGGGGAAACGTGCCGCAACTGTTCCTGAACGAGAAATCCTGTGAGACGACGGCGGACCCGGATCGCGTCAACCATGCCATGACCGAGATGGTCAAGGCCGTACTCGCCGTCGCAGCCGTCGACCGGCAGGGGACGGCACTAATCACCCAGGCCGACAGTCTGCTGGCGCTGCAACTCGCTCCGGGCCATCCCATCGGCAAGTGGATGGGAGCGCCGGGCACCGACGAGGTCCTACGGCTGCGGCTGAAAAGGCTCGACGACAGGTCGCCCTACCGGACCGTCTTCCCCGAGGGTGAGACGTTCTCCGATATCGCCTACCAGCACGACGGGGAGACCGTGGAAGGGCTGGGGTACGCACATCTGCTGGGCGGGGTCGGGATATCCCTGCCACTGGAGGCCGGCTGGGACACCGACCGAATCACGCTGGTCCAGGAACGCCTCACCGACGACGAGCACACCAGCTCCGTCACCACCGAGGTCGAGATCCGACACGCGGCCCGCGCCCGGCATGTCGACACCCATCTGGAGTGGATCGGGCGCGGGGCGAACACGATCCGGCAGAAGGCCGTCGAAGGCCTGCGGTCCGGCACCGAGCTGTGGGAACGCTGCCCGGATCTCTTCCCCCTTCTCCAGTTCACGCCCCTCGCCGAGCAGCACTTCGCCGAACTGACCCCGGCATGGGTGCGTCCGGTCGGTGAGCGCCTCGGAGAACTCCAGGACGCGGTCAGCGACTGGGACCCCGACCGGCAGCCCATCTCGCCCCAGTGGCGTTCCTACGTCCGCACCGAATTCGAGATGCGCCGGAAGCTGTGCTGGTTCCCCGACACCGACGGCACGAACCGGCTCTTCGACTGGCACTGCGACTTCTTGCCCAAGCCCGGCCGGATGCACTTCCGCCTGGTCCACGAGGAGCACACCCTGCGCATCGCGTACGTGGGGCGGAAGCTCGGCGTATGAGCCGGAGGACTGCCCCGGCCCACCGCCCCGTTACCGTAGGGCCGTGACCGGGCACCCTCGGCCCGCCCGCCCCCACCAGCACCAAGGAGGTTCCGCGCGTGCGTCCCACCCTCGCCGCAGACCAGGTACGGGCCAGCCTGAGCCAGTACCTCGCGACGACGTACGCGCTGGCCGACGAGTCCACCCGCCGCGCCCTGGAGGGCTTCCTCGGCGACACCGAGGACGGGATCTTCCGCGGCCCCTACCTCTGGGTCCGCACCCCGTTCCGGACCGCCGGGGGGGACGGCTGGAAGCGGCACCTGACCTGGCACCCCGACCTGACCCCCTACCGGCACCAGGAGCGCGCCTGGGAGCGGCTGTCCACCCTGCACGGCCCGGCGCGGCCCACCCTGGTCACCACCGGCACCGGCTCGGGCAAGACCGAGTCGTTCCTGGTCCCGATCCTCGACCACTGCCTGAGGGAGCGGGAGGCCGGCCGGGAGGGCGTCAAGGCGATCCTGCTCTACCCCATGAACGCCCTCGCCACCGACCAGGCCCACCGGATCGGCAAGCGCCTCGGCGACCCCGGCGACAACAGCGGGAGCAAGGACACCCGGCTCCGTGACGCGGGCGTGCGGGCCGCGCTCTACATCGGCGACAAGCCGTCCCAGGAGTTCAAGCGGGCCAACCCCGCGGTCGCCGTCGACCGCGACGAGATCCGCCGCACCAGGCCGGACATCCTGATCACCAACTACAAGATGCTCGACCTGCTGCTCCAGCGGCCCGAGGACCAGCGGCTGTGGCAGGACTCCCCGCTCGCGTACGTCGTGCTCGACGAGTTCCACACCTACGACGGCGCCCAGGGCACCGACGTCGCCATGCTGCTGCGCCGCCTCGGCTCGGTCACCGGGCTCGCCGCACCCGGACGGCCGCTCGGGCCGGTCTGCCCCGTCGCCACCTCCGCCACCCTCGGCGAGAGCGGTCCCGACGACAGCGGATCGGCGGCCGCCAGGCGGGGCGGGGCCGGACGGCCCGGCATGCTGGAGGTCGCCGAGCAGGTCTTCGGCGTGCCGTTCCCGGCCGACGCGGTCGTCGGCGAGGACCGGCGGTCGGTGAAGGACTTCACCGGGGAGAGCGACTTCACCCTGCCGTTCCCCTCCCCGCAGGAGATCGTCGCCCTCGGCGACCCCACCCGCGACCCGGGCGCCATGGACGACCTCGTCGCCGCGTTCACCGGCCTGAGCGGCCCCACCCCCGAGAAACTCGGGGACGTCCTGAGACGGCACCGGCTCACCTCCGCCGTGCTGGAGATCCTCGACGGCACCCCGAAGACCCTCGCCGAGATCACCGAGGTGCTGCCCCGCTACGCCTACCACTGGGGCATGGACGTACAGCAGCGGCCGGGCCTCGCCGCCCGCGCCCTCGGCCGCTACCTCGCCCTGCTGTCGTACGCCCGCGACCCCGAGCACCCCGGCCGCCCCCTGCTCTCCGTCGAGATCCACCACTGGGTGCGCTCGGTCTCCCGCGTGCTGCGCGGCATCAGCGCCGCCCGCGCCGAGTTCCGGTGGGACGACGAACGCGTCACCTCCGGCGGCGCGCTGGCCCGTGCCGGCGGGGCGGCCTCGGCACGGCCCTCGCCGTACGACGGGGAGGGGCCCGCCCTCCCGCTCGACGCCGCCGGGCCGGTCCCCGTCCCCGCGGACGACAGCGCCCCGCCACCCGCCCAGGTCTTCCTGCCCGCCGTGTTCTGCCGCGAGTGCGGGCGTTCCGGCTGGGCCGCGTACTCGCCGGAGGTCGACCCCGCCCACCTCGACCTGAACGCCACGAAGATCCGCCGGGCCTCCGTCGGCCGCGACAAGCGCCGGGTCCGCAACATGATCGCCGCCACGCCACGGGAGGTGCACGAGGCCGCCTTCGCCGCCGGCGCCGACCGGCGGCGCGGCGGACCCGCCGTCATGGTGCTGGAGGGCATGGGCGGCCGTCTGCGGCCACTGGACCCCGGACGCGACTTCACCGCCCCGGAGGACGGCGAGGGCACGAGCAGGCCCCGGCCCCTGCACAACGCCGCCTTCGTCCACGCCGACCTCGACGGCGACCGGGCCGCCGAACGCGACCAGTGCCCGGCCTGCCGCACCTTCAACTCCATCCGCTACCTCGGCACCGGCCTCGCCGCGCTCGCCGCCGCCGCCGTCACCCAGCTCTTCACCGGCGGCGAACTCGACAAGAACCTCGGCGAGGACAAGACCCTCCTCTTCAACGACTCCGTCCAGGACGCCGCCCACCGCGCCGGATACGTCGCCAGCCGCTCCTACACCTTCTCCCTGCGCGCCCTGCTGGCCAGCCGTATCGGCGCGGACGAACCCGTCTCCCTGAACGACCTCGCCGCCGACCTCATCGCGGACGTCGTCGACAGCAAGGCCGTACAGGCCGCCGTCGTCCCGCCGGACCTCCACCTCGTCCGCGGCGTCGACACCCTGCTCTCCGGCCGCAGCCGCGGCTCCCGGCCCACCTGGGAACTGATCGCACAGCGCCTGGCGTTCGCCACCGTCATGGAGTTCGGCCTCCGCTCCCGCCAGGGCCGCACCCTGGAACTGACCCGTACCGTCGCCGCCGACGTACCCCTTCAGGACCCCGACGCCGTGGCCGACCTCGTCCGGGAGACCCTCCTCACCACCCCCGGGGAGATCGCGCTGCCCGACGGCACACCGCCCGGACCCGACCAGTACACCGGCTTCGTCCGCGGACTGCTGGAGCGGATGCGGATCCGGGGCGCCGTCCGGCACGCCTGGCTGGACCCCTGGCTCGACCAGGCCGGGGTGCGCCGGTGGGCGATCTGGGGCGGGCGCGAAGCCGGCATGCCCGCCTTCCCCCGCGGGGTCTCCGCGCCCGCGTTCCTGCTCGGCAGCCCCAAACAGGGCAGCGAGGACTTCGACGTCCTCACCGGCCGCCTCGGCTGGTACCAGGACTGGGCGGTACGCGCCCTCGGCATCAGGCCCGAGGCCGCCGGAGTCTTCCTGGCCCGGCTGCTGCCCGCACTCGCCGACACGGGCGTCGTCTCCGCGCGCACCGCCGCCGACGGCACCACCCGCGTCTACGGGCTCCAGCCCGGCCACATCCAGGTCCGCGCCCTCACCGACGACTCGCTGCCCGACGCCACCGCGCACTGCCCCCGGTGCTTCTGGGAACAGACCGTCCACCCCGACCTCGCCGGCCTGTGGCACAGGCAGCCCTGCCCCCGCTACCGGTGCGGCGGCACCCTCGGCACCGGCCGCGACCTGGACAGCGGTCTGCGGCAGCGGGACTTCGCGGACGACTTCTACCGGCGCATGTACCGCGAGGCCGGTGTCTTCACCATCAACACCGCCGAACACACCGGCACCCTGAGCCGCGCGAAGCGGGAAGCGGTGGAGAAGGCCTTCCGCGAGGGCACCCGGGTCCACTACGCCAACCCGCAGGTCCTGTCCTGCACCCCCACCCTCGAACTCGGCATCGACATCGGCGACCTGTCGGCCGTCGTCCTCGCCTCCCTGCCGAAGGGACCCGCCAACTACATCCAGCGGGTGGGCCGCGCGGGACGCTCCACCGGCAACGCCTACCTGCTCACCATGGTCGACCGCGGCCCCCGCGACCGCTACTACCTCGAAGAACCCCGGCTCATGATCGCCGGAGAGGTCCTGCCGCCCGGCTGCTACCTGTCCGCCGCCGAGATCCTGCGCCGCCAGTACCTGGCCCACCTCCTCGACCTCGCGGGCGCCGGACGGCTGACCGCCCCCGACGGGCCCCCCCTGCGGCCCCTCCCCCCGCGGGCCACCGAACTCTTCGGGACCTCGGCCTGGCAGGCCGAGTTCGCCGAAGCCGCGCTCGCCGCCGGCGAACGGCTCGTACAGGGCTTCCTCGACCTGTTCCCCCCGTACGACGAGAACCGCGGCACCGGCGTCAGCTCCGAGGCCCGCGCCGCCCTCGTCGCCTACGCGACCGGCCCCGGGGAAGACGGACTCGGCGGCGCCCTCGACACGGCACGCCGGCGCTGGGAGGACCGGCGCACCGAACTCCAGCGCCGGACCGAGGCGATCGACCGGGCCCACGGACTGCTCGTCGCGGGCGACCCCGACCACGAGCGGCAGGGGCGCGAGCTGCGTGCCGAACGCCGGGACGTGGCACGCGTCTCGAAGGAGATCAGCCGCACCACCGCCCACGGGGCCCTGGTCGACCTCGGCCTGCTGCCGAACTACAGCCTGATCGACTCGACCACCGAGCTGGAGGCCACGCTCACCTGGACGGAGAAGACCGCCGAGGGGACCCGGACCAACCACAGCAAGACCCTCCGCCACAGCCGTCCCGCCCGCCTCGCGCTCTCCGAGTTCGCCCCCGGCAACCACTACTACGTCCAGGGATACAAACACCGCGTCACCGGACTGGACATCGGCAGCCCCGGGCGCCCGGCCTGGCTCTGGTGGCGCATCTGCCCCGACTGCGGCCACGTCCGCGCCCACCGTGCCGAACAGGACGCCTCCCGCTGCCCCCGCTGCCGGTCCGCGGCCATCGGCGACATCGGCTGCCTGCACAAGGTCCTCGTACCGCGCCGCGTCACCTCCCGCGACGAACGCGACGACGTCCGCGTACGCGACGACAGCGACGAGCGCGAGAGACGCCACTACACCGTCGTCCCGGCCGTGGACATCGACGAACACGACATCGAGCAGGCCTGGAAGCACAAGCACGCCACCTTCGGATGGGAATTCACCCGCCAGGCGCACATCCGGCACGTCAACGTCGGCGCCACCCGGGTCGACGGCGGCACCGACTCGGCCTTCGCCGGGCAGGAGGTCCGCCTCAACCCGTTCTGGGTCTGCGACGCGTGCGGCTTCGCCGACCCCGACGGCGGCCCCGCCGCCCACGACACGGCCGACACCGCGGCCCACGGCCGGTACCACCGGCCCTGGTGCCCACGGCGCCGCGGCACGGCCGAGGCGGCCCGGCGCGGGGAGCGGGTACTGCTCGCCCACGAACTCCGCACCGACGCCCTGCGCCTCCTCATCCCCGCCGTCACCGCCCACACCCGGGAACGGCTCGCCTCCTTCAAGGCCCTCCTGCTCGCCGGGATCGCCCGCAGCTACGGAGGCGACCCCGACCACCTCGCCGTCGTGACCGACTCCATGCCCGAGGAGGGGGGCGAGAGCCCGCTCCGCCGCCACTTCCTCGTCCTGTACGACACGCTGCCCGGCGGCACCGGATACCTCCACCGCCTCGCCGGCCGCGACGGACTCCGCGGCGTCCTGGACGAGGCGCGGCAGGTCGTCGAGGGCTGCGTCTGCGTGGGCCAGGGACGGCCCGCCTGCCACCGCTGCCTGCTCCGGCACGTCACCGACGGCGAGTACGAGCTCGTGAGCCGCGAACACGCCCTCGACATGCTCGGCGAACTCTTCGGCCGCACGGCGGACCGCTGGAGCGTCGAGCCGGTGGCCACCACCCGGGACATCACCCTCGTCCACCAGGTGGAGAGCGAACTGGAGGCGCTCTTCCGGCGCGGGCTGCTGGAATGGGCCGACCGCGTGGACGACGTCAGCGTCCGGACCTCGCTCACCGCCGACGGCACCAGGGACACGTCCCTGCGCTTCACCGCCCCCGACGGGACCGTCCGCGGCTGGGAGATGGAGACCCAGACCCCGCTCGGATTCACCCGGCCGGACGTGGTCTTCCGCAGCACCGACGACGACCGCAGGGTGGCCGTCTACCTCGACGGCTACCGCTACCACGCGAGCCCCGACCACCTCACCGCGGGAACGGACGCGGCGAAGCGCACCCGGCTGCGCACTGAGGGCTGGCACGTCTTCCAGCTCACCTGGGACGACGTGAAGGAGTGGACGGGACGCTCCGCCCCGCGGGCCGACCCGGTGTGGAAGCCGTACCCGAACACCGCGCAGAAGACCGCGATGGACGTCCACCGGCGACTGCACGCGGGAGACACCCGCGACCTGACGCGCCTGGTGTGGGCCAACCCGGTCGAGACACTGATCGGCTTCCTCACCGCCCCGGACCCGGACGCCTGGCGCCGCCGCGTCCAGAGCGCCCTCGCGGGCTTCGCGGCGGTCTCCGCGACCAGCAGGGCCCTGACCGACGGCACGGAGACCGGGCTACGGATCGGCGAGGCACTGCGCGGGCACCGGCTGTCGGGAGGACGCGGGGCCGTCCAGGTCATGGCCACCCGGGACGCCTCGGGGTGCCCGCTGACCATCGCCCTCGATCTGCGCCGGGGGCAGGGCGGAGCGGTCTGGACGGCCCTGGCACTCCTCGACGACGACCCCGGCACGGTCACCGCAGACGAGCGGGCCCACCGCAGGCGCTGGCAGGCCTGGCTCTACTGGAGCAACCTCCTCCAGTTCCTCGACGCGGGAGAGGGCGACGGGGTCCAGCTCACCACCGCCATGCTGCCCGGGTTCGACCCGGTCGACCTGGCCGTCACCGGCGGAGCCGGATGGCTCTCCTCGCAGCGCCGGGCGCACGCACCCGGGCCGGACGGCCCCGGGCCCGAGCCGGACGGGCGGGACGCGGCCGGGCGGGAGACGGCCTCCGGCCCGGCGACCGCGCCCGACCGCGATCCCGCCTGGGCCGAGGTCATCGAGTTCCTGGTCGACGATCCGGGACTGGACGCGTTGGCCGGCGCCCTGGCCGACCGGGGCGCACCCGCCCCCGAAGCCGGCTACGAGCTGGGGACGGCCGCGTGGCCGGCCGAACTCGCCTGGCCCGCCCGGCGGGTGGGCGTGGTCCTCGCCCACCGCCCGGACCCCGGCGACGACCGGGACATCGACGCCGAACAGCGGGACGCGGCCTACCGCGCCGCGGGCTGGCAGGTCCGCACCGCGACGGAATGGGACGCCGGCGAACTCGCCGCGCTGGTGCGGGGTGAAGCGGACGGAAACACGAACGACCACGGGGGGAACGAGCGATGACGGTCACCAGCACGCCGCGGACGGGGGTGACGCTGCGCCTGCTCGACAAGGCGGACAAGGAACTCGTCAAACTCGACCGCGCGGTCCTCGGGGCGTTCTACAAGTTCCAGCACGACTTCCGCCGCAACCCCGGCGCCGGCGGCTTCGACCTGAAACCGCTGGAGGGGCACGACCGCCTCTGGTCGGCGCGGGTCAACCGGGAGTGGCGGGCGCTCATGATCCGCCTCGGCGGTGACGACTGGCTGCTCGTCTCGGTGAAACACCGCGGCCACGTGCACAGGAACCTGGACCGGTTCAACTACGGCATCAACCACGTCACCGGTGCCATCGAGTACGTCGACCTCCAGGTCGTCGAAGAGAGCCTGCTGCGCCGCGGCCCCACACCGCCCGCCGCCCCCGCGCCCGTACCGGCCGCGCCGGCGCCGCCGGAGGAGCCGCTCTTCGCCGCCTACACCGACGGGCAGCTCGCGGACCTCGGTGTGACCGGGCCCCTCATCCCGATCGTCCGCAAGCTCACCACGGACGACGAACTCCTCGGCCTCGCCGAGTACGCGCCCCGCCATACCGGAGAGGTCCTTCTCCGGCTGCGTGACGGTGTCCCGTACGACGAGGTCATGGAACAGGTCACCGCGCCCGTCGCGGTGACCGGGCCGGAACGGAACCTCGACGCCGACGACTGGCGGGCGGCCGTCGACCGCTCCCAGACCGTGGTGATCACCGATGACGAGTCCCTCCAGAGCATCCTGGAGGAAGGCGACTTCGGCCGCTGGAAGATCTTCCTCCACCCCACCCAGGAAAAGCTGGTGCGCCGCCGCTACTCCGGCCCGGCCCGGGTCGGCGGCGGGCCGGGAACGGGCAAGACCATCGTCGCGCTCCACCGCGTGTGCCACCTGGCCGCCCAGCTGCCGCCCGGACACACCAAGCCCGTACTCCTCACCACCTTCAACCGGAACCTCGCCGCGGACCTCCGGGCCCGGCTGCTCTCCCTCGGGGGGCCGGAGGTCCTGGCCCGGGTCGACATCGCCCACGTCGACCAGCTCGCCACCCGCATCGTCAGCGAGGCCGACCCGGGCAATGCGAAGCGGCGCATCGACGACACCTCCGCCCTTCGCGAGTGGCGGGAACTCCTGGTGGAGGCCGGAGAGACCCGCTGGGGCGCCGAGTTCCTCAGCGACGAATGGAACCAGGTCATCCTCGGCCAGGCCGTGACCTCCCGGAGCGCCTACTTCACCACCCGCCGCGCGGGGCGGGGCCGCGGCGTCACCCGGGCCGAACGCGCCGGCATCTGGCAGCTGGCCGAACGCTTCGCCCAGCGGCTGGAGACGAAGGGCCTGGAGACCCACCGCCAGATCGCGGAGCGTGCCGCGAGGCTGGAGATGGCCCGCAAGGCCCGCATCGACCGGCGCACGGGGGAGCGCGAGGAGCGGGGCGGCCTGCACAACATCCACGTGGAGGACGGCTCCGGCGCCTGGCTGCGACACCGGTACCGGCACATCGTCGTCGACGAGGCACAGGACCTGAGCGCCGCCCACTGGAAGATGCTGCGTGCCATGGCGCCGTCCGGACCGGACGACATCTTCCTCGTCGGTGACACCCACCAGCGGATCTACGACAACCAGGTCACCCTCGGCAGTCTCGGCGTCCACATCCGCGGCAGATCCTCCCGGCTCACCCTCAGTTACCGGACCACCCGGGAGATCCTCCGCGACGCCATCCGGGTCCTGGGCGACGACGGCTACGACGACCTCGACGGCGACGTCGACACGCTCGCCGGTTACCGCTCGGTCCTCCACGGCCCGGAACCCGCGTTCCGCGGCGCACGGAGCTGGGACGAGGAGATGGATCTCGTGGTGGAGCAGTTGCGGGCCTGGCACGACGTGCCCCGGGAGGCCACGGCGATCTGTGTCCCGACCAACGACATGGTCACCCAGCTCGCCGACCGGCTCGCGCGCAGCGGCATCACCCCGTCGGAGATCACCCAGGACGGACCACGTGGTGATCAGGGCGTCCACATCGGCACCATGTACCGCTTCAAAGGGCTGGAGTACCGCTGCCTGATCATCGCCGGAGCGGCCGAGGGACTCGTACCCCGCGCCTCCGTGGACGCCTGGGAACACACGGACCCGAACCGCCACCGGCGCGAACTGCACCGGGCACGGTCGCTGCTCTTCGTCGCGGCCACCCGCGCCCGGGACGCGCTCGCCATCACCTGGCACGGCGATCCGAGCCGCTTCCTCGCCCCGCTGCTCCGGCCCCGGTGAACGGGATCACCCACTTGGCCGTTCGCCGCCTTCAGCGACCTTGCGTTCCGGCGTGTCGTGCGGCGGACGCGGTCGGCGGATCGGCTCGCCGGGCCGGCGGGCGGATGGTTTTAGTGATTATGACGCGGTCCCGACGTCGCACCGATTGAGCCTGGGGCGTACGGCCCGCGCGTGTCCCACCTCGGGCTGGTGGGCCACTCGGGTCAGGCCGGAGACGGCACGCGGCGTCAGCGCCCGCCCCGTACTGCACGCTCCGCGCGCAGCGCAGCGGCGGCCTGTCCAAGTTGCACGGCTAGGGAAGAGCATTACCGTCCACAGCTCTGTCTGATGACGGTTACATGCACCCTTCACGCGGAGTAGAGACCGCAGACCAGTACTGAACCCCGACGCTCGCCTGAGCCCACTTACTCTTGACGCCCATATGACGCTCGGGACCCGGATCTCACCGAAATAGAACACACCAAAGCGCCTCTGACCCGCTCTTATCTTCAGCCAGGCCCAAGCCGACCTCTTCCCGATGACGCACCACGTGGAGTGCGTGGCGATCCTTGAGCCGGTGAAGAAGGACGCCTGAGCTGGGGTTTTGCCGATGTGCATGATGTGCGTTGTGGGCGTTACAGGCGATATCTCGACGCTGAAATGACGCTCATGCGACGCTCGTTGATCATGGTTGACACGGCTCTGACCAGCAGGTTTCCGCTACAGAGCGTTGCCGTCGCCCGGTGGAGGCCCCTTGCCAGGGCCCGCGCCCCAGTGCGTCGGGGCGCAGACAGCAAACCGGCTTCTTCTTCCCGTCGCGGAGGGGAAGAAGAAGCCGGTTTCTGCGTTCTCTGCCGCAAGGGCGAGCGCGCTCAAGCCGCTCCCGGAGCCCGGGGACGGACGCGGCGGGCCTCGGCTCCGGTGCCGCCGGTCGTGCCGCGCCGGCACGGGCCTGATGGGGTGTCAGGGGCGGCTCTCGGTGGTCCATGCGGGTGCGGTGTTCGCTTGTTCGGTTGTCCTTGCATCCGATGCGGGCTTCTGCGGGCAGTCCGGAAGGGAAGACGTGTGGGGGCCGGGAAGCGCCGCGTGACGAGAGCAGCGGGCTGGTGGGACCGGGTGGCGGGGCGCGGAAGGCCGGTCGTGCTGACGCTTGGCATGGGGGCGGCCATGGCAACCCTCTCGGTCGCGTCCAGCGCCGGAACGGCGGTCTGCGTCGAGAGCGAGGTCTCCCAGGCGGCGACGGAGTCACCCCGGTCGCCGACCGCGCCCATTCACTCGCCGTGGCATCCGCGGCCATCCGCCAGCTGAGGCAGGAGCACCCCCGGGGCAAGCTCGTCGTCACCGTCCGGCGGCGGTCCGGCGGCCACCGGGCGTCCCACGGGCCGGAGTTCCTTCACTGGAGCGCACGCGTTCAACACGTGCACGCATCGATCACGTTGCCCCTGTTCCCACGGGAAGCCGACGGGTGTCGGATGGTCGGAGGGCCTGACCTCCTCCGCTGCCCCGGGCATCGGCTCACGGTGTCCGTGAGCCTCCCTCCCTCGGCAGCCGGAGAAGGACTCAAATCCACGACAAGGGCCCTCGATACGGAGGCTGAGATGCGTTTGCGGAATCGCACACGCCGCTTTGTCGGGAAGCCGGTCCGCACTCATGACGAGCTGCCGGTGCCGCTGCCCTTCCCCGACGGCTGGTTCTATCTGGGCATGTCTCACGAGTGGAAACCGGGATCGGTCCGCACCCTGACCTTCGCGGGAGAGGAAGTCGTCGTCTACCGCACCCGGAAAGGCACACTCTGCGCCACCCGTCCGTACTGCCCGCACATGGGCGCGCACCTCGGTGTCGGCGGCTCCGTCGAGGACGAGTACCTGGTGTGCCCCTTCCACCGCTTCGGCTTCACCACGGACGGCGAGTGTGCACGGACCCCCTATGGATCACCGCCCAAGGCCAGGCTGGACACACTTCCCGTCCGGGAGATCTCCAGCATGGTCTGGATCTGGCGCCATCACAACGGTGAACCGCCCTCCTGGGAACTGCCGGCCATGGGTATCGCCGGCGGGCACACGCCGCTGAGCCACTCGATCGAACTGGCAGGCCAGACACAGGACGGGACGGAGAACGGAGTCGACTACGGGCACATCACCGAACTCCACCGTATTGGCGTCCAGAGCGCGGTCGCGAAATTCGTACCCGACAGCCCCTTCTTCGATCTGAACTACCAACTGTTCCGCGATTTCCCCCTGCTGGGCACCACCAAACAGGACTTCCAGATGCGGGCCATCGGTATCGCCGCGTACTACGGCGAAATCGTCCTGACTCGCTACGGCCTGCGTATCCTCACCTGGTCCCTGTGCACGCCCACCGAACCCGGCCGCTTCCGGTTCACCATGGCCCACGCTTCTTCCCTCGACGGGCCGCGATGGCTGCCCGGTCCGCTGCGACGCCTCGGCGCACGTGCCGTCAGCCGGGCCGCGCTCTGGAAGAGCGTCAAGGACACCACCGACGACCTGTACATCTGGAACCACCGGCGCTTCCTGCACCACCCCAAGCTCAACCAGGAGGACGGACCCATCGGACCCTTCCGGCTCTGGGCCCGCCAGTTCTACCCGCCCGTGGCCACGGACACGGACGGAAAAACGGCCGGAGACGCCCCGGCCACAACCTCGAAGCGAATCCCGGCCCCACCACCCCGGAACACCGTGCCCCGAGTGACAACAGACACCTGAGATCCGCGCGGTCGTCAGGTCAGCAGCCGCTCATCCTGACAAAGCGTTTCGATCCGAGCCGGGCCAGGAGCGCGGCCGGGTCGTCCGTGAGATAGGCGGCCAGGGGGGCCCGTATCGGAGGCCTTCGCATGGCCGGCGCCCGGACAGCGCCTGAAGCCCGTCGCCTCGTTGACGATGATGCCCGGCAACACCCTGCACGCATCCGACTGGCAGCCGCTCTGGCGCTACGACACCGACCCCGCCGACGAAGTGGAGCGCTTGGCCAAACGAGCCCTTCGCAGGTCCGCTGAAGCGGGCATCCCGCCAGGCACACCTGCCGGAGAACGATGCCTCACGGCACTACGCGCGGTCCTCGCTGCGGGCAATCAGGCCGCCCAACCCGCGCAGGTACACGATCTCGCCGCAGGCTGGTGCGAGGTCTTCGACGCGGTCATCGACGCAGT
Source organism: Streptomyces sp. NPDC005963 (assembly GCF_040638655.1). Classification (NCBI taxonomy): domain Bacteria; kingdom Bacillati; phylum Actinomycetota; class Actinomycetes; order Kitasatosporales; family Streptomycetaceae; genus Streptomyces; species Streptomyces sp. NPDC005963. The sequence goes on from NZ_JBEXVD010000007.1 coordinate 79,781, forward strand.
CGTACCCAACCGCCCCGGATGCCGCCAGGTCACCGCACAGCTCAGGAGGCTGCTGGAGCGGATCTGGCATCAGGCCGTCGTGGTCACCGGAGACGAGTCCCTCGACCCGGCGGACAGCACCGACGAACGTCTCTACTTGGACATCGACAGGGTCTTCCGGGGCACCCACGCCCTGCCCGTGCACGAAGGAAACCCGGTACGCAGGGCCTTCCTCGGCGTTGTCACCAGCGCGGCAGAACTGAGCGGTCTGAATCCCTACGCCCGCCTGATCGACGGCATCGTACGGACAGTCGAGAACACCGACCCGGCATGGACCGGACGTTGACGCCTTTGTCGATGGATGGGGATCCCATCACACCGACACGGAGGGCCGGCACGGGTTCACCACAGTGTGGGCTCCCGTTCCGGTCCGGTCGTTCCGGGCAGGCCGGGCGGCACAGCGACGTCGGCCGCACGCCGCGAGGTGTCTGATCCCTGTCCCGCTTGGGATGATGTCGTCGACCGTGGCCGCACGCCTGACCGGGTGAACCGCCCGCGATGGATGGACGGCCCACGTTTACCGGAATGGTCGGCTCACCGCGCGGCGCGGCCCGTCGGGCGCAGTAGGACGGGCAGGGCGAGGACGTCATTGCCGATGAACGAGGGTTGCGGGTCCGGAGCGTTCCCCTCGTCCGCAAGGTCGATGTCCGGGAACCGGTCGAACAGGGCGGGCAGCGCGATGGTGGCCTCCAGCCGGGCGAGCGGGGCGCCGAGACAGTAGTGGATGCCGTGGCCGAAGGCCATATGGTCCCTGTCCACGCGGTCGATCTTGAAGCCGTGTGCGGTGTCGTGGAACGAAGGGTCGCGGCCGTGCGCCCCGAACCCGATGAGGATGGCCTCCCCTGCCGCTATGGTGACGCCCTCGCCGAGATCGATGTCACGGATCGCGAACCGCAGCGGAAGGTGGACGACCGGCGGGTGGAGCCGCAGGGTCTCCTCGACTACATCGGCCCAGCGGGCGGGCTCGGCCAGGGTCGCGCTCAGTTGCTGACGGTGGGTGAGAAGCGACCGGACGGCGTTTCCGATCAGTGCGATCGTGGTCTGGCTCCCGGCGCCGATCATCAGGACCAGGGTGGAGATCAGCTCCGTCTCGGTGAGCCGGTCCCCCTCATGGGCGGTGAGCAGCAGACTGGTCATGTCATCGCCGGGCTCCCGCCGCTTCGCCTCCACGAGACGGTGCATGACGGCGATCAGCTCGCTCGTGATCCGTGCCGACTCCTCCTGGGGGACATCGGTGGCCAGGATCGCATCGACGGCGGCGAGCATGGCGGGGCGTTGGTCCTCGGGAACGCCGAAGAGATCGCAGATCACACGGGTCGGCACACCGTGCGCGAAGTGCGCCCGCAGATCCACTGCCGCGCCGTCCTCCAGGGCCTCCAGACCGTCCAGGAGGTCGGTGACGATGGACTCGATCGAGGGCCGCAGAGACTCCATACGCCGCGGTGTGAAAGCGGGACCGATCAGCCTCCGTAACCGGGTGTGCTCGGCACCCTCGGAGGTGGCCATGGAGCGGACGTCGACCCAGGGGGAGAGCCAGGGCACGGCGCCCGGCTGGTAGCCGGTCCAGGCGCCACGGGCGTCCCTGGTGACATCGGGATGGGTGACCAGCCGCCTGACGACATCGCCGCGCGTGACGGACCAGGCGATGACGTTCTGGGGCAGCCGGACCCGCACGGCGGGCCCGGTGGCGCGGAGTTCCTCGATCTGCTCGTACAGCCGGTCACCTCCGTCGCTGTCGAGGACCGGGATGGAAACCTCGTGGCTGGTGGTCATGAGACACCTCCGGTCACGCGGGGCGTCCCGTCGGCGGGAGCGGCCACGATGATGCGGTCTCACTCCCGGGCGCCGGGTCGCGCCGGTGCGTGGATGGATGGACTTCGCGGCGACGGCCGGGGAATCGGTACCGGGGATTGTGCTGTGCCCACTCAGGACTGCATAGAGGGAAATCAGCCTCTTTTCTGGGTTCTAAGCCGATTCGGGATTACTCGAACGTTTGCGCGTCCACCGATGGGCTCGTTTCACGGGGACGGTGTGCGAAGAGCCGGCTTCAGGGGGCACGAGGCGCGCACGGTGTTCGACGTCATGTCTCCGGGGCCGGATTCGAAGGCCATAGAGCACTCACGCTGGGGGGCGCGTACTGGCCATGCACGCATCTGCCGGGTCCAACCGACACGACGGTGACGGAGGCCCCGTTCACGTGATGGAACGGCGTGGATCGCTGGTGATTCAGCGCCGCTCCCGGGCCTTGGACGGCCCAGGTCACGCTTGCTTCCGGCCAGGGGAAGCCCCATCGCAGCCCGTGCGAACACCCTTGCTATTGGTATGTACCAATGCGATCCTGCTGGAGCAGAGCACCGCCCCAACGCCCCACGCACGGGCCGGTGTTGCCAAGAACCTCCGGACGTCCCCTACGCGTACGAGAGTGAGCCGTCATGTCTGCCACCCGCCGCCGTCTGGCCGCAGCCTCCGCCGTCTTGTCCACGGCGACCTTCCTGTCCCTGATGCCCTCCCCCGCGACCGCGCACGGTTCCGTCTTCGGTCCGGTCAGCCGGGTGAGCGCCTGCTTCGCCGAAGGCCCCGAGAACCCGAAGTCCCAGGTCTGCAAGGACCTCGTCGCCGACTCGGGGACCCAGCCGCTGTACGACTGGAACGAGGTGAACATCGCCAATGCCGACGGCAGGCACCAGCAGATCATCCCCGACGGCAAGCTCTGCTCCGCCAACCGCCAGAAGTACCGCGCCCTGGACTGGGCCCGTACCGACTGGCCCGCCACGGCGGTAACTGCGGGTGCCTATGACTTCAACGTGCGGATCACCGCCGCGCATCTGGGCACGATGACGATGTACATCACCAAGCAGGGCTTCGACCCGACGAAGCCGCTGAAGTGGTCGGATCTGGACCCGACTCCGGTGGGTACGTACTCCACCCCGCGCGTCAAGGACGACGGCTACTACCGGTTCACCGGCGCCCTCCCCGCCCGCACGGGCCGCCATATCGTCTATAAGGTCTGGCAGCGCCACGACAGCACCGAGGCGTTCTACGGTTGCTCGGATGTCGTCTTCGGTACGGCGACGGCGTCCACGGCGTCCGTGGCCAAGGCTCCGACCGAGGCGAAGATCGACGCGGGCGCATCACGCTCGACCGTCAGCCACGCCGGGCACGGCGGGGACGAGCACGCGCCCGCGCCCGTCTCCGCCGAGGCACAGCCCGCCGACTCTCCGCTGGCAGGCGCCGTGATGTGGGCAGGGGGCGCCGCCGTGTTCGCCATGGGTGCCCTGCTCTTCGGCCGCGGTCGCCGCAGGACGAACTGAAACGGTCCCCTGAACGGATGAGGGCGCGGACCCGGCGGGTGTGCCGGGTCCGCGCCCTCGGTCAGGCGGAGGTGTGGGTCAGGTGATCAGTCCTTGCCGCCCTTGCCCTTGCCGGGTTCGCCGCGCTTGTTGGTGATCTCGATTTCGAGGCCGTCGGCGGCGTTGTCCACGGTGAGGGTGTACGGGCCGAAGACCCGGTCGTCGGGCAGGACATAGCCCTCGGGAACCGCGGTTTCCAGGAGGTAGTACCGGCCGACGGGCAGGCCGCTGAAGACGCACTCACCGCTGGTGTCGGTGGAGCAGCCGTTGCCGATCTCGGTGTCGGGGTCGGTTCCGGTGGTTTGGAGGCCGGCGACGTTGTTGGTCTCGCGCCAGAGTTCGAAGACCGCGCCGGCGAGGGGGCGGCCGTTCTTGTCGTCCTTCTTGTGGAGGGTGATCTTGCCGTTGGTCGGGGTCTTGGTGTTGCGGGCGGTGATGGTGATGCCGTCGGAGGCGTTGACCTGGGTCAGCGGGAGCGGGCCGAAGACGGGGTCGGCCGGGAGGTCGTAGCCGGCGGGTGCGGCGGTTTCGCGCCAGTAGTAGGTGCCCGTCTCCACGGTGCGGGTGCACTGCCCGTTGGCTCCGGTGGTGCAGGAGCCGTTGACACGGGTGTCGGGGTTGGCACCGCCGGTTTGGAGTCCGAGGACTCCGTTGGTCTCCTCCCACAACTCGAACACGGCGCCCGCGAGCGGGTCACCGCTGTCGGCGTCGACCTTCACCACGGTCACGTCACCGGTGACCGGGGTGGGCGGAATCGCGGTGTCGCGGGCGGTGACGGTCACACCCTGCGAGGCGTTCGCCTCAGTGAGGACCAGCGGCCCGAAGACGGGGTTGGCCGGGAGGGTGAAGCCAGGCGGTGCGATGGTCTCGCGCCAGTAGTAGGTGCCCGTCTCCACCGTCCGGGTGCATTCGCCCTGGGTGTCGGTCAGACAGGGCGTGCCGATGCGGGTGTCGGGATTGGCGCCGGTGGTCTGAAGCCCGGTCACACCGTTGGTCTCCTCCCACAGTTGGAAGACCGCGCCGGCCAGCTTGGCACCGGTCTCGTCGTCCACCTTCACCACGGTTACGTCACCGGTGACCGGGGTGGGCGGAATCGCGGTGTCGTCCGCAGTGACCGTGACACCCTGCGCGGCGTTGGCGGCGGTCAGCACAAGGGGGCCGAAGACCGGATCGGCGGGGAGTTGGTAGCCGTCGGGGGCTTCGGTCTCGCGCCAGTAGTAGATGCCCGTCTCCACGGTCGCGGTGCAGATGCCGTTGGTTCCGGTGGTGCAGGGCAGGCCGATCTGGGTGTCGGGGTCGTTGCCGCCCGTCTGGAGGCCGGGGGTGCCGTTGCTCTCCTGCCACAGTTGGAAGGTCGCCCCCGCGAGCGGGTCGCCGCTCTCGTCGTCCTGCTTGACCACGGTGACCGCACCGGTGATCGGCGGTGTCACCCCGGTGGTGTTGGTGAACGTCACCGGCGCCGCACGGTACGCGCCACCGTTGGAGTCGTTGAGCGTGGCGCCGCCGCCCGCGAAGAACCCGCCGACCTCGGTGGCCGCGATCAGTGCGCGGTCGTACTCCTGGAGGTAGGGCCAGGCCAGCAGCGCGTCCTTGAGGGCCTGGGTGACGGGGATGTAGGTCACCAACTGCGCGACGCCATTCTGCGACGTCGACTGGAGCCGGTACCCGGCCGCCCACTCCGCCGGGGTGATGTACTCGTACGCGGTCAACTGCCAGCCCGCGAGCGGGTCCGTGTTGTAGGCGGTGCCGTCCGTACCGGTCTGAGAGGCGTAGATCGCGGTGCAGCACACGCCCCCGACCCCGCCCACCGAACCACCGAGGTTCTTGTTGGTGAACAGGATCGTCCGACCGGCCACCGAACCGGCCGAACCCGGGGCCAGTTGCTTGATCGCCGTCATGGAGAAGTGCTTGGTGATGGTGGTCACCGTGACGGTGCCGCCCGCGTCCACGGTGATCGGCAGGATCTTGCCATTGCCCAGGTAGCCACCCCGGCCGCCGGAGAAGTAGGCCCGCTCACCGGACGCGGTGACATACAGCCCCGAGTCGTCGAAGTGCGACCCGGCGGGAAATCCGCCGCCGATCCAGTAGCCCAACGACCAGTCCGGACCGATGCCGAACTGGGTCAGGTCCCGGTACCCGAGCAGATTCCCGTTGGAGTCATAGTCCCGCTCGTACTGGACCACGTAGTAGGTGTGGGTGGAGTCCACCGTGACATCGGTGCACGAACCCCCCTCCACCTCGTACAACTGCCCGCCGAGCAACTCCGGACTCGACGGGTCCAGAAGCCCGTCGGGGGTGTCGAGATTCGCGGCCACCTGCCGCTGACTCGGCACCCCCGACATCCCGGCGTAGATCTCGTCGACGAACTCCCCCGGCGACACCCCCGCGTCATAGACCGCCATGTACGTGGTGTGACCCGGGGGAAGCGGCTGCTCCGTGCTGACGTCCCCCGTCGAGAACGGACCTCCGTCCACACTCCGGTCCGCACACAACCGGAGCGTCGCCGCAGCCCGCGCCACACGCTCCTCCGCCTGCGCTGGTACCACGCCCCCCGCAAGCGACAGCGGCAACACCGCCGCACACACGCCCACCAGGGCACCACGCCACCACCGGCCCCTCCTACGGGCCCGACCGGGCGCGGCACTCCCAGCCGTCAACTCCTCGAACACGGCACTCTCGCCGCTCTCTGTCTGCATGATCACGCATCCCACCGCCCGGGGCGGGTTGCTGGATTCGACCCGCCCACACCCATCGGTGGGAACCACCCGTCCGTCCCATGCGGACAACCCGTACAGCCCCCACCGCGCGCAATGACCACAGCAGCACACCGTCCGGACATCCGAGCAGGGAGTTGCGGGCGCGCCGCTGACCGGGTGAAGTGCGGTCGATCCGAGGTGAAAGGCGCGGTCACCGTGCCTAGGCCGGTGCAGTATCCGGTCAAGATCACATTATCGGGAAAGGTGCACGGCGAGCTCTCTCGCCACAGCCTTCGCCCACCTCCCCTCACCGGTTGGCATACAACCAGAAGGAGTCTCCGTGTCGTTGAGAAGACGTATCTCGCTGGCCGTCGCGGTCGGCGCAGTGGCCGCACTGCCCCTGACCGCCACATCAGCAGCGGCCGCCGATCTGGACGCCCCCAATGCCCGCGCGGCTGCCAAGGTCAGTGCCGCCGGCACTCTCCTTTCGGGCAAGAACGTCGTGTCGTCCCAGCGCGTCGCGAAGGGGCGCTACTGCGTCAAGGTGAACAGCAGCGTCTCCTTGCGGAACGCGGTGGTCCTGGCGACGCCCAACAGCGGTAGACAGACCACCCTCGACGTCCGCCGCGCGCCGACCGGCACCTGCGGTCGCGACCCGAGGTCGATCACGGTCTACACGTACAACGCCGGCTACTACGCCGACACGTGGTTCACCGTCGCCGTGCTCTAGCTTGCCCCCTCTGCCCGACGGCACGTGCCGCCGGGCAGGGGAAAGGTCTCGGAAGCCTCGTACGGCCGATGTCACAGGCGCTCGACGGAGGAGCCGGCCGGTGCGACACCACGGGTGTCGAGCACATAGGGGGCCTCGGCAACCACCTTGCCGAGGTCGAACTCGGGGTGGGCGGTGAGGATGAGCACGGCGTCGTAGTCGCCGGCGGGATCCATCTCGCCGAGGACACCGGGCTCGGTCGCCGCCGCGTGCGGGTCGACAACGGTGACGACGGCCCCCTTGGCCCGCAGGATGTCGATGGCGACACGGGCGGGGCTCTGCCGTACATCGGAGCTGCCAGGCTTGTAGGACAGCCCGAGGGCGGCGATCGTCGAGCCCTTGAGCGGCTTCCCGCGGGCATTGAGGCCGTCCTGAAGGCGCCGCACCACATAGGCGGGTTGCTGCTCGTTGATGTCCTGAGCGAGTTCGACGAAGCGGAACGACTCGCCCAGTGTTGTTCTGACGTGATGGCTGAGGTAGACGGGGTCGACGGGCAGGCAGTGGCCGCCCACTCCGGGGCCGGGGGTGAACTTCATGTAGCCGAAGGGCTTGGTCTCTGCCAGTCGCAGTGCGTCCCACAGGTCGATGTCGAGGGTGTGGGCGAAGCGGGCCAGCTCGTTGACCAGGGCGATGTTGACGTGTCGGAAGGTGTTCTCCAAGATCTTCGCCAGTTCCGCGCTCTCCAGGGTTCCCGCTTCGTGCACGGTTGCGGTGACGGTCCGGTAGAAGGCGCGGACCCGTGCGACACAGTCCGGTGTCAGACCGGAGATCACCTTGGGGGTGTTGGCGAACGTCCACTCCCGGTTACCGGGGTCGATCCGTTCGGGGCTGTAGCCGGCGTGGAAGTCCTCACCCGCGGTGAGTCCGGACGCCTCCTCCAGGAGGGGGATGAGGACGTTGCGCGTGGTGCCGGGGTGGGTGGTGGACTCCAGGACCACGGTCTGGGCCTGCCCACGGATCAGACCGCGCGCCAGTAGGGAGCCGGCCGCGCGGACATGGCCGAGGTCCGGCATTCCGTCCCTGAGCGGTGTCGGTACGGCGATGACCGCAACGTCCCATCCGGGGTTCAGCGCCACCGGGTCGGATACGGGAAAGTAGCGTCTGCTGGCGAGCGCGGTTCTCAGCTGCCGGCACGGAACGTCCTCGACGTAGGAGTCCGCTTCCCTCAGCCGCCGGCAACGCTCGCGGTCGGGTTCGTAGGCGACGACCTGGTGCCCCGCCTGCACCGCGGCCATGGCCAGGGGGAGCCCCACATAGCCCTGGCCCGCGATCAGAACGCGTAGGACTCGACCATCGACACCCGAGTCTGACGATGCATCAGAAATCACCGTCAGCTGGGACGGGCCACTTACGCCTTCCTGAACCATGACGGACACATGACCATAAATGGTGCAGTATCGGCAAGCTCCTCGGGTGCGGCGGAAGTGGAGAACACCTCCGGCCCCTCCCGAGCGGCAGAGCCGGGCACCTTCGGACCGCGGGGCCGGCTGATCTCGTTGATCGGGGCAGGTGACGACCGGTCGCAGGGGTCGTCAGCAGTGTCACACCATCGCACCCCGGGTGGCCCAGCCCATCCTGCGCGTCTGTGTCGCCGCGTAGTACATCGCCGGTCGGATCACCATCATCTGATAGGCCAACAGCACCGGCGTGAGCAGCAGCCACAGCATCAAGCGCAAGCGGAACGTCATCTCGGGCCGTTCGAGGTACAACGACGTCTGCATGTACAGGAGAACCAACCAGTACACGATCATCTGCCAGTACACCTGGCCGCCCAACAGCGGAATGGCTACGAGCACATAACCAACGATCAGCGGATACAGCACCACCAGTGTCAGATTCCAGCACCGCAGCGCAAGTGGCCAACCGGTGAAGTTCCGGATCTCCCAGGGCAGATACCGCATGTATCCCTTGAACCAGCGGGTCCGCTGCTTAAAGGTCCCTCGGTAGGTGGACGGCATCTCGAACTGCACCACGGCCTCATCGACGGCGACCACCTGGCCGCGCTGTAGTGAGTAGTGGGACAGCCGTCGATCGTCACCGAAGGTGCCCTCCGTCAGGTAGTCCTCGGCGTTGTCCCAGAGGATGCCCGCCCGGTAGATCGCGAACGCCCCAGAAGTGGGCACCACCGCACCGATCGAGGACCGGGCCCGGCGCATCACCATATTGCTGAGGTTGATCTCCAGATCCTGCACCCGTGTCCAGAGCGACTCGGTGCGGTTGAGCACAAGGCACGAAGCACTGGTCGCGGCCTGAACCACCGGATCGGACAGGGCGCGGAGCAACTGTTCGATCCCGTCCGGTGCGACGACACTGTCACTGTCCACCGTCACCACGAAATCGGCCCACTCGGCAGCGTCGACATGTGCCAACCCGGCCATCTGGGCACCCCTCTTGCCGGTGTTGCCCTGCCGTATCCACACCACGCCCGCCAGGTCGAGGGGCTCGACCGGCGTATCGGATCCGTCGTCCACGACGATGATCCGCTCTGGCGGTCTCGTCTGCGCCACCAAGGACCGGACGCACGCATGGAGCAGGTCGGGGCGCTCGTTGTAGGCCGGCACGACGACCACGACGCGACCTTCGGCAACCGGGAGATGCGCGAACGAGCGCCGTCGCGCGGAGGAACCGAGCATCCACATCAGCGTCGCCGCGACGGCGATGTAGAACACCCCGGTGACGTCCCAGGTCGTGTTCCCCACCTGCCAGTGGAAGGCGATGATCAGAGCGGCCGTCATGATGACGACCGCCCACGCACACGCCTTACGCGTTCTCACGTCGCCGCCAGTACCGGATCACGAGGATGCCGATCACCACCACCAACAGCCCGATGCCGATGAGCCAGGACAGGCCCACCGTCACCCCTCCGATGGTGATGGCCAGCCCGGTCCTGGGCAGCGCGTCGTCATACATGCCGGCAATCCCTTGGCGTACTCGACTCTGACGGTGCGTCAAACATCGCAGTCGCGCGCTGAAGGACGGTGGGGGAAGACGGAATCTGCTCTGTTGGGTGATCTTCTGGTCTCACAAAACCACGATGCCCCCTATAATCCGCACATATCGCATTCCGGGATGCTATATCAGCCAGATAGCCCTGAAACGTCGGGGCCCTCTGGGCACTGGCTTGACCCGGCCGGATGATCTTGAAGTGATCGAGACCGGGTACGGCGGTTCAGCCGGACCGCGACCCGGGGAAGCCCTGTTGATCCGGGCACATCGGGAAAGGTCGCCGGTGGTTGTACGGAGTCGTGGGTACGGAGTCGTTCAGTCTGATGCCATTGGGTCGGAGCCGTTCGTACGGGAAGAGCGCCCTCGGCTGGTGCCGGGCCGGCGAGGCTTCCGTGCCGTCCACTTCGACGACGCTGACCGGTGTATCTCCCGGCAAGGGTGGACTGCCGCCCGAAGGTGGTCGGGTTCGCGCGTGATGAAAGATCACGGGTCGATTCCAGGAGTACGCACCCAGGCAGGGGCTCACCCGACACCGTCGGCATCGGGTGACCCACGCGTGCGTACGCAGTGTGGTGTGCATACAGCGGTCCCTCGGCATGCGACAGCAGGCAACACGATCGTCCGGTCATCGTATTCCGTGCGAGGGCAAATCGTCATACAGGTTGAAGGAGAGGTGCATTTCGGCTCATCCTTGGCGACATGAGTCTCGTCTCCTCCTTCGACTTGTCCTCACTCGGCGACTACGCCCACGATTGGGCCCTCGTCGATGTGGAAACCTCAGGACTCATGGCCCGACGGGACCGGGTGCTGTCCATAGCAGTCATCACGATCGGTCCGGACGGCGAACAGATCGGGGAATTCTCGACGTTGCTCAATCCCGGCTGTGATCCGGGACCGGTTGAGGTACACGGACTGACCGTGGAGCGCTTACAGGGTGCGCCGACCTTCGAGCAGGTCGCCGGTCGGATCGGGGCGATGCTCCAGGACCGGGTTCTGGTCGCCCACAACGCCCAGTTCGACTACGACTTCCTGGCACACGAGTTCGCCCGTGCCCGCATGTGGCTGCCGGTTTCACAACGACTGTGCACTCTGACGTTGAACCGCCAGGTGGACCCGCCGACGGACGACATGAAGCTCGGCACCCTCGCCGCCCACTACGGCGTACCCCAACAACACGCTCATGATGCGCTGGACGACACCCGGGTGCTCGCCGGCATCCTGCGGGCGTCACTGCGCGAGGCAGCCCAGCTCGATCTGCCCTTGCCCCTGGTCCTGTGCCCGCCCCGGGCCGAATCGCAGTTCTCGCCCAAGCCGCCGAAGACCCCCTGTGCCTACCGCAATCCTGGGCGGCTGGCACCAGGCGGACCGCTCCGGCAGGGGATGAAGGTCGCCATCACCGGTGAGACCGCCCACGCACGAGCAGAGTTGACGGGACGGGCCGTTGCCGCCGGGCTCAACATGATGAGCTCCGTGAGTCGACACACCAGTGTGTTGGTCACCAATGAACCGGCATCCGATTCGGCGAAGGCACGACGTGCGCTCGCCGAAGGCGTTCCGATCGTCGACGAGCACACCTTCCTGGCGCTGTTGGCCGAAGTGCGGCCGGGGACGGCGCACGAAGCGACGGCCACCGTGGTCACTCCGGTGGATCAGTCGGGAGCGGAAGCAGTCCTTGCGCCCGTAGAGCCGGTGCCAGCCGCTCCCCTTGCCGCGCCCGCCGCGGAAACAGCGCCCCTCCCTGCGGCCTCCCCCAGCTTGCCGGTACCTGCTCCGCGCCGGTCGAGGCCGGTCGCCGCAAGCCCGGACAGGCCCCTGGCCGGACGGCGGGTGCTGGTACTCGGGGGTGTCCATGCCGTTGCTGCGGCTGCTCGTACCCGTGTCGTCGAACTCGGTGGCTCGGCGGCCGTCAATCTGTCCGCCAGCGTCACCGACGTCGTGCTGTTGGAAGGGGGCGAAGGTGATCGACGCATCAGACGCATCACCACCCTCGAACTCCCCGTGCACGACCTCCACTGGTTGACCGCTCCCACCGCCGCTTCCCTCACCAGATCGGCGTTCCGGCCTCAGGAGCCGCTCGTGATGCCGAGGGGCGGAGTCGTCGATCTGCCCGTGGCCAACGGCAGGCGCACACCAAAGTGGTATGTGACCGCCGGCTGGGCACCACAGACCGACTACGAGATCGATGTCGTCGCCTTCCTTCTCGATGAGGACGAACAAGTGGCCTATGACGAGGACTTCGTCTTCTACGGAGCTCCGGAGAGCCCGACCGGGAGCGTGCGGCTGCTGACCGGCGGCCCTGCCGAACAGACCATCGCCCTGGATCTGGCTTCTCTGCCGCCCGCCACGCGCAAGGTGGTCATCGCCGCGGCCATCGACGGCGTCGCGACCTTCGGGGCGGTCGGCGCGATCCAGATCGGTGCGGCCTCCGGCAGCAGCGGGGCACCTCACGCCCGGGCCACCCTGGACGCCGCCACCACCGAACGCACCATGCTCCTCGCGGAGATCTACCGCAGGGGTCCGATCTGGCGCCTACGCGCCGTCGGCCAGGGCTACGACCACGGCCTCGACGCCCTCGCACGCGGATACGGCGTCGACATCGCCGACTGATCGCGCCCCCGCCGGGAAGTCGCTACTTGACCGGGGAGAGTCCATCGGGCGAGTCGGGCCCTGTCGAGAGGGCGGTGAGGGTGACCCCATCCGATGTCGTGTATGCCGCTCTGGGCGTCGGGGTGCTTGCCGCTGCCGTGTTGCCGCGGTTGGTTTCGCGGCGGCCGTTGTCGATGCCCATGGTCTTCCTTGCGGCTGGTGTGGCCGTCGCCTTGTTGCCGGTCGGGCTGCCTCGTATCGACCCCGTGCAGGACCGTCTCTGGGTCGAGCACCTGGCCGAACTCTGTGTGATCGTCTCGCTCATGGGCGCAGGGCTCGCCCTTAACCGGCCGTTCGGCCTGCGGGCCTGGGCCGGGCCGTGGCGGCTGGTCGGGATCACCCTGCCCCTGACCGTCGCCGTGACCGCCGCGCTGACCTGGGTGCTCCTGGGCTGGCCTGCGGCGACGGTGTTGCTGGTGGGAGCGCTGCTCGCGCCCACGGATCCGGTGTTGGCGGCCGAGGTGCGGGTGGGTGAACCGAGCGGCGACGAGCACGACGAGGACGAAGTACGGTTCACGCTCACCGCGGAGGCCGGTCTCAACGACGGGCTCGCGTTTCCGTTCGTGCTCGCCGCGACGGTCCTCGCGGCGGCGGGCGGGGTGTGGTCCGACGGGGAGTGGATGCGGTGGTTCGCCGTCGACGTGCTGTTCAAGGGCGTGGTCGGCGCGGTGGTGGGGCTGGCGAGCGGACGTCTGCTCGGGTGGATGTTCTTCCGGGCCAGGACATCGGCCTTCCGTCTTTCCGAGCACATGGAAGGCTTCGTGGCGCTCGCCGCCACCTTCCTCTCGTACGGTGTGGCCGAACTCCTCTACGGCTATGGCTTTCTGGCCGTCTTCGTCACCGCGTGCGCGATGCGCGCCGCCGAACGCAGCCACGGCTACCACACCGTGCTCCACGGCTTCACCGAGCAGGTCGAACGGCTGCTGACCGCCGGGCTCCTCTTCCTCCTCGGGTGCTACGCCGTCACCGGCGGCTTTCGCCACCTCACCTGGCAGGCCGCTCTCGTCGGCGTTCTGCTGCTCCTGGTCGTCCGTCCCGTCACGGGCTGGGTCGCCCAGTACGGATTCGCCGCCGGGCCCCGGGAACGCATCGTCACCTCCGTGTTCGGCCTGCGGGGCATCGGCTCCCTCTTCTACCTCGCCTATGCGCTGGGGCAGGACGACTTCGGCGGGCTCGCCGACCAGTTGTGGGCGCTCACCGCCTTCACCGTGATGCTGTCGGTCCTGCTGCACGGTGCGACCGCCAGCCCCGTCATCCGACGCCTTGACCGTCTGCGGGGCCAGCGCCCTTCGGACACTCCCCCGTAGACGGGGCCGTGAACTCGCGCACTGACTTTCTGTCAGGCCCTGTGGGAAGCCGTGGGCGGGGGGCTATCCGGGCTCGGTGGGGTTGGGGGCGCCCGAGCGGTTCCGGTGGGAGAGTGCGCGCTGCGTACGGGTGAGAAGGCTGCTGGGGGATCGTTTCCGCAATGCGGCACGGGCCGCGTTGGCGCCGGGAGCGCCATGGACCCCGCCGCCGGGGTGGGCTCCGGCAGAGGCGAGGTAGAGGCCCTTGACCGGGGTCTCCGGCCGTCCGGTGCCCGGGACCGGACGGAACAGGAGTTGTTGGTGCAGCGCGGTGGTGCCGCCGTTGATCGCACCGCGGCGCAGATTGGAGTTCATCGCCTCCAGGGTGGGCGGGGCGAGGATGCGACGGGCTGCGATGCGGGAGCGGAACCCCGGTGCGTACCGCTCGATCTGTGCCTCGATGCGGTCCGCCATGGTGTTCTGCTGCCCCTGGTCCCAGGTGCCGGTGAGCCCGTCGTCTCCGGCGTCGCCCTTGGGCCGGTGCGGGACGTGCGTGTAGGCCCATGCCGATTCGGTGCCCGCGGGCGAGCGGGTGACGTCGGCTGTCGTCATCTGGCCCACCAGGGCGAACGGCCGAGCGGGGATCCGGTCCATCGCCAACTGTCCGGCGAAGAGGGTGAGGCCGTCCATGCCGTCGGCGACGTGGACGGTACCCGCAGTGCGCGCCTGTTCGGCGGTCCACGGCACGGGTCCGTTGAGCGCCCAGTCGACCTTGAAGGTGGCGAAGTCCCATTGGAACCGTTGGAGATCGGCGAGCAGTTGGCCGGGCAGATGACGGGAGTCGACCAGGCCGCCGTAGAGAGCGGGTACGGACACGTCCGCCAGCACTGCCCGCCCGGCCTGCACCGTTTCCCCGCCCTCGGTGCGTACGGCCACCGCCCGGCCACCGCGAACGACGATCTCCACGACGCGTTCGCCACAGCGCACCACACCACCTCGATCGTGCAGCCGCGCGACCAAGGCCGCCGTGAGTGCCCCCGCACCACCGACGGGTGCGGGAAAGCCGTGGGTCTGACCGAGCATGGACATCAGCCAGCCGAAGCCGCCGCTGCCCGCCGCCTCCGGGGCGAGATCGGCGTGCAGCGCATTGCCCGCGAGCAGCAGTCGGCCCGCCTCACCGCGGAACTCCTCCTCGCCCAGTCTGCGGACGGGCAGGAGCATGGTCCGGGCCAGCCGCAGGCCGCCCGCGCCCCGGAGCCTGGCGGCCAGTCGGGCGGCGGAGCGCACCGGCGGGAAGGGGGTGAACAGTGAGCCGAGTATGTCCGGTTCGAGTCGCTTCCAGACGGCACACAGGTTCTGCCAGGCGGCGCCGTCGCCTTCGGCGAACGCCTCCAGTCAGGCGGCCGTGTGGTCCTGGTGGCGTTCCAGGACCGCGCACCGGCCGTCGGCCAGGGGATGCGCGAGAACTCGGGGCGCATGCGCCCACTGCAAGCCGTAGTCGGAAAGCCCGAGCTTCGCCAGGACCGGGGAGGCCGCGGCCATGGGATAGAAGGCGCTGAAGAGATCGCTCACGAAGTCCGGGTGGACTCCCCTGTCGCTGCGTACGGCGCCACCGGGTTCCGGTTGCGCCTCCAGGACCTCGACGCTCCAGCCGGCGTCCGCCAGCAGATTCGCCGCGACGAGCCCGTTGGGGCCGGCGCCGATCACCACCGCGTCCAGCATCACTGCCTCCCGGTCAGCTGTCCTCATGCGCGGGACGAGGACCCCCGGTGTGTCCGGGTTGCCTCACCCGTGGATCGGGGCGTCCCCTCGACGACGTCGGCGAGCCTGCGGAGCATACGGCGGTGCCGCAGCTGGAGCAGTGCGTCGAGCGCTGCGTTGTGCAGGTGCCCACCGGGGCCGCGCAGGGGGTGCTCATCCACGATGACCAGGGCGTCTTCGCCCCAGGGACGTATTTCGATCGCGATCCGGGCGGTCCCCAGGCGTCCGCTGTCGGCCTCCAGCTCGATGCGGCGGGGTGGCTCCACATCACGGACGATCGTTTTCCCGGTTCCGGACCACGGACCCAAGCTGACGGTGTACTCGATCGTCGAGCCGAGGCCCGGCCAGTCGCTCCCGTCCTGTCGGGACTCGTCCGGACCGACCACCCACTCTCCGTAGCGAGATCCATCGGCAAGCACGGCCCACACCGCCGCGGGCGGTCTCCGGATCAGCCGATGACGCACTGCCATGAGTCCTCCAGCAACTCGTCGGGGAGTTCGTGGACCCGTATGCCCAGCGTAGGGCCCCCCACTCACCGCGGCCTCCCCACAGTGTTCGACCGGCCCCGGGCGGACGTTGTCCGGCCCACTGTCCACACTGGGAGGAGGGCCCACGCATAGGGGCGTTGTGGCCGGGCAACCGGAAGGAGCGGCAGGTGCGGCGGTAGGGCCGCCCGGACCGGCGCCGATCGAGGGCAGTGTGTCCGATCCGCTACTCACAGTGGCAGCGGCTGAGTAGGGCGGAGAGCGTTGATGGTGCGGAGTGTGGGCGTGGAGGAGGAGCTCCTCCTCGTGGATGCCACCAGCGGTGAGCCACGGGCGCTGGCAACGGCGGTGCTGGCCGCCGCTCGTCGGGAATCGGACGACCGCGACGAGGTGTTCGAGGCGGAGTTGCACCGTCAGCAGGTCGAGTTCGCCACCCGGCCGCAGACGGACATGAGCGAACTGGCGCGGGAGATCGATCGCTGCCGGGCCGAGGCGTCCAGGCATGCGGAACGGCACGGGGCGACGGTCGCAGCGCTCGGGACGTCTCCGCTGCCGGTCAGCCCCTCCCTCGGGTTCGACGAGCGGCATCGGTGGTTGGAAGAGCATTTCGGGCTGACCACACAGGAACAGCTCACCTGTGGCTGCCACGTACATGTTTCGGTCGAATCCGATGAGGAGGGAGTCGCGGTCCTCGACCGTGTCCGCCCCTGGCTGGCCGTTCTGCTGGCGCTCAGTGCGAACTCACCGTTCTGGCAGGGGCAGGACAGCGGGTACAGCAGCTATCGGAACCGCGTGTGGGGGCGTTGGCCCTCGGCGGGGCCGGTGGAGGTCTTCGGCTCGGCGGATCGGTACCACGAGCAGGTACAGGACATGATCAACACCGGTACGCTGCTGGACGAGGGGATGATCTACTTCGACGCCCGGCTCTCCCACACCTATCCCACGGTCGAGATCCGCGTCGCAGACGTCTGTCTGGATTCCTCCACCACGGTGCTCGTCGCCACACTGGTCCGCGCCCTGGTGGAAACGGCCGCACGGCAGTGGCAGGCAGGACTTCCGCCTCCCCGCCACCGCGTCGAGTTGCTGCGACTGGCCTCCTGGCGAGCCGCCAGGTCAGGACTGGAGGGCCAGTTGCTCCATCCGCTCACCATGCGCGGCGCCCCCGCTGAGACGGTGGTGCGCGCCCTGTTCGACCACGCCCGGGAAGCGCTGGAGGACAGTGGTGACCTCGTGCCCGCTCAGGACGCCCTGGCCGAACTGCTGAAGAAGGGCACCGGCGCCCGGGCTCAGCGCGAACTGCTGGCCCGGACGGGAAATCTGCGTGACATGGTCACGGAATGTGCCCGCCGCACCTGCGGTGAGGTCCGCCCAGCGGCCGAGAAGTAGACGTCCACCACCACGCGATACCCGCTCCCGGGTTCACTGCACCCGGGAGCCTGACCCGCCGTCCGAGCCGCCACCGGAGGAACCGTCCCCGTCATCGTCGCCCGGAACATGCACGTCAAAGACGTTGATGTTGATTTCGACGACCTCCAGACCCGTCATCGTCTCCACCGCGTCCGTCGCGTGGACCCTGATCTGATCGGCGAGTTCATGGATCGGGATGCCGTACTCCACCTCGACGTCGACGTCCATCGCGGTCTGCTTCTCGCCCACCTCGACCTTGACGCCGCGTCCGGCCCCGGACGACCCGGAGAGTCGTCCCGTAACGGCCCCGACCGCCTTCGTTGCACCGCGGCCGATGGAATGCACGCCCTCGGTCTCGCGGATCGCGATCCCGGCGATGGTCGCGATGACGGAGTCCGCGATGGTGGTCTTGCCGCGGGCGGAAGGTTCGGCCTTCCGGTCAGTGGCCGTGGTCCCGCCTTCGATGTCAACCATGACTGCCTCACAGACGCTTGCTGCGACAGGGGCTGTGCACGCCCCGGATGGCCCCCATCCCACTGTGCGCCCGCAGGAAACCATCCGCCATGGGGAACGCTCCGCACACCGTGTACGGAGGCCGACCGTCAGTGACGTGGCAGCAGTGAACCGAGGGGGCCGAGATCCAGATTCAGGTCCTCCGGGCGCACTCCGTGCTGCGCACACAGTTCGGCCATCCGTTCGTCGAGCAGCATGAGGGTGGTCCCGATCTCCTCAACCTGCTCGGCGCTCAGATCTCCCTGTTCCACCCGTCGGATGGCCTGTCGTTCCATCAACTGCCGTAGGAGTTCGACCACGGTGAGGACCAACGCAACGAGGTCACGCCCCATCTCCTCGGAACGCACGTCCACCCGTGAACCCGTCACAGCGGCCCACCATCGGCCCAGGGCGCCGGGACCCGCTCGCTGACCGACGACAGCAGCGCGTGCAGCGACAGCCGTACGAGAGGCACGTCCGCGATGGCGATGACCAGATCCCCACTGATCACCACCCCGGTGGCCAGCACCCGGTCCAACAGGTCGACGAGCGGCACCCCGATGGGTCCGCTCAGTGGTTCGGAGCCGTCCCACGGCACCACGTCACGCGCCACTGCGGTCACACCTCACTGACGAAGGAGTAGGGAACCCACGGCCCGGAGAGCTCGATCCGAGTGCCCGTACGTTCTTCCAGTACGCCGGCCAGTGCGGCGAACTCGGCCGCCCGGTGTTCGGCGACCAGATACGTGGCGTTGAGCACCTGTACCCGGCGGGGGTCCTGGTCGTCCGGGAGGGCGGAGCGGAGCTTTCGGGACGCGGCAGCGAGCTGCTGTAGTTCGGCGTCCACGGACTCCGCGATGTGCAGGGCCTGTTCCCTCCGACGCTCACGACGCTCCTGGATGCCACGCTTCCGGTTCAGATAGGCCAGGCCCGCTCCGGGAGCGATGGGTGCCCGTCCGGCCGCCGGAGTCGGCCTGCTCGGGGCGGAGACCGGCTCGTCGACCGCGTACACCTTCACCCCCCATTCGGAGTGTTGTGCAACGCGCCGCAGCGCCGTGTGGAATCGACCCGCTTCCTCGGTCAGGGTTCGACGGACCCTCCCGTCGTCGTGGTACAGCGTGGCGAGGGGCAGGGGAACCGTGGCGCCACCCGCCGAGACGGCGGACACCACTGCGTGGTGCGCCCGTGCGTACGTCTCCAACGCCTGCCGGTCGGTCAAGCGCGTCTGCCAGACGTCATCCGTGTAGTCGGCCGCGGGGACCGTCTGGACGACCGCCGACAGTGCCCCGGCCGGCAGGACCCGGACGGTTCCACCGTCGGGCATGCCCGGCAGACCACTGACACTCGCCCCGTGGGAACCGCCGTCCCGGCAGACCGCGAACACATAGGTGGCACCGGAATCAGAAGCCGTCGCGCCCGAGTGTGTCATGTGTACTCGTCTTCCTTGGTCACGTCTCGTTCCGTTCCTTGGTCACGTCTCGACCCGCGGAGTCGTCCGCGGGGGCTTCGAGTGCCTCCAGACGATCGCGCAGTTCACGGTTCTCGTCCTCCAACGCATGGCGGCGCGCCCGGGAACTCAGTGCGGGGTCGGTCTCCCACCAGTCGATGCCGGCCTTCTTCGCGGTGTCGACGGATGCCACGAAGAGTCGGAGCCGGATCGTGAGCAGCTCGATGTCCAGGAGGTCGATCTTGATGTCCCCGGCGATGACGATGCCCTTGTCGAGGACGCGTTCGAGGATGTCGGCGAGGTTGGTGGTCTGCGGCCCTGGCGTCGGCTGCCCCGCCTGCCGGAAGTCGACACTGCTCACCGTGAAGCCCGCCGCCCTCGACGCCGACGAGCCGGAGGCTCCTCCTCGTCCGGTTCCTCCTCCTCTTCGTCGTCGTCCGACTCGTCGTCCTCGGGTTCGTCCGACTCCTCGTCGCCTTCGTCGTCTTCGTACTCGTCTTCGTACTCGTCTTCGTCGCCGTCTTCTTCCGGTTCCTCGTCTTCGTCGCCGTCTTCGTAGGCTTCGTCGTCGTACTCCTCGTCCTCCGACTCGTCCTCCGGCTCATCTCCCTCGTCCGGCTCCTGTTCGTCCTCGGATTCCTCCTCGGCCACGGCGTCCTCGTGGGAGACGACCACCTCGCCGTCGCGGATCTCTCCACGCCAGCCCTCCGGCTCGTCCTCGCTGAGGGTGACGTAGCGCTGGAAGTGCTTGAAGTCCAGCCGGATGCGTCGGCCCTGCACGCGCCAGAGGTTGCCCGTCTTCTCGAAGAACCCGGACGGGTAGTACTCGACGACGAGCACGATGCGCGTCAGACTCGGGGCCAGTTCGTGGAAGCTGACAGCGCCACGCGTCGTGCCCTTGGGGCCCTCCGACGTCCAGACGATGCGGTCGTCGGGAACCTGTTCCTGCACGGTGGCCTTGAAGCTGCGTGCGGAGGGACCGATCTTGACCTTCCAGTCGCTGAGGGTCTCTTCGCTCTTCGAGACGTCCTGCACACCCTTGGCGAAGCTGCTGAACTCCTCGTACTGGGTCCAGGCGTCGTACGCGGTCCGCAGGGGCACTCCGACGTCCAGGACCTCGACGATGTTCATGGACTTGCCACCGCCGGACTTGCCCTTGCCTTTGCCCTTGTCCTTGCCTCCGCCGAACGTGTCCTTCGCCTTGTCCACAACCGTGTCCTTGACGCCCTTCGCCTTCTCGGAGACCAGAGCCTTCACGGGTGAATCTCCCTGCAGAATGCGCGCGCCCGCCCCTGGCAGCACACCACCGTTCTCCACGATTCCGCTCAACTGCTCGGTGACGTCGGTCAGTTTGCCGCCGGCCTTGTCCACGAGCTTCTGTACCTGGGCGCTCGCGAACTTCGCTAGTTCCTCCTTGAGCCGATCAGCGGCCGACTCCTCCGGAGCGTCGGGCTCTTCTTTCTTCCTGGCCATGACTCACTACCTCCGGCGATCGGTGCGCTTGGAAGCTGTCCGCTTCGACGACGTGGTCTTCTTCGCGGTGGACTTCTTGGCCGGAGGGGATTTCCTGGCCGCCGACTTCTTCGCAGGGGCCGACTTCTTCGCCGCAGGCTTCCTCGCCGAAGTGGAA
>NZ_JBEXVD010000007.1:100830-210847 GCF_040638655.1 Streptomyces sp. NPDC005963
GTCTTCTTAGCCGGAGAGGACTTCCTGGCCGCCGACTTCTTCGCCGGAGCCGCCTTCTTCGCCGCAGGCTTCCTCGCCGAAGTGGACTTCTTAGCCGGAGAGGACTTCCTGGCCGCCGACTTCTTCGCCGGAGCCGCCTTCTTCGCCGCAGGCTTCCTCGCCGAAGTGGACTTCTTAGCCGCCGACTTCTTCGCAGGGGCCGACTTCTTGGCCGCAGGCTTCTTGGCTGGCGTCGCGCGTCCACGGCGGCGTCGCGGCTCAGGTGTCTCCTCCGCCTCGTCCTCTTCTTCCTCCTCGTCCCATTCTTCGTCCTGCGGCTCTTCCTCTTCATACTCGTCTTCGGGCTCTTCGTCCTCGTCTACGTCCTCGTCTTCGGACTCTTCGTATTCGTCTTCGGGCTCTTCGTCCTCGTCTACGTCCTCGTCTTCGGACTCTTCGTATTCGTCTTCGGGCTCTTCTTCGTACTCGTCCTCGTACTCTTCGTCTCCGTCGTCCTCGCCCTCTCCGTTCGCCTGCTCGCTCAGCCGGGCAGTCCGGTCGCTGATGGCGTCCGCCAGAGAGCTCATGCCGCGATTCGCAGCCGCGGTCACCGCCTGCCGGCCCACGTCGAGGACTTCGCCCCTCAACTGGTCCTGCAACTCGGCGAACTGGGGCACCTCCCCCAGTCTCCTCATGCCCTCAGCGGCCAGCTCACGTGGTTCGAGGCCGAACCGACGGCCCGCCAGATAGGTCGCGACACTCAGTGCCAGACGCCCCTTCTTGGTCCGGCCCAGTACGTAACCGCCCACCAGCGCAGCTGCGAGCGTCACCTTGGCCTGGTCATCCATGGTTGTCACCTTCTGATGCTCGACGTGAACCGACCGGTTCGGCGCAGCCGTGGAGTCGGTCCAGCAGCCTTTCTTCCTCTGCTTCGAACTCCTCCCAACTGATGCACCCTTCATCGAGTTCTCGGTTGAGTTCGGACAGTTGTGCACGGATCACGGCGGGGTCGTGCAACTCGTGTTCGGCGGCGTCCTGAAGGCGTTCCGCGATCCACACCACGCCGTGGACCGGTGCGAGGGGGAGGAGAAGGATCCCGGAGATCAGCCCCATCCTCAGCCTCCGCCGATCAGTGCCGTCGGAGTCCGGGCGCCGACGAAGCTGTAGCAGGGCAGCGGGCCCGCGAGTCGGACTTCGAGATGGTCTCGATGGGTCTTCGCGAAGTGCTCGACCGTCGAGCTGAACCGCTCACTGGCCGCCCGTTCGACGAGGAACGAAACATTGAGGGCGCACCCCCGGACCTCGGGCCCCTCTGCCTTCGCGCGCGCCATCGGGGTGAGTTCACCCACCATGCGCCGTCCTGCCTCGGTCGCCCGACGGGACAGTGCAGCCACCACGGCCTCTCCCAGCCGCACACTCGCGTCATAGCCCGGGCGACGGCGGGCTTCTTCTCGCAGTCGTCGTACGGTGGTGTCCGCGGCGACCAGTGCGCCCAGCGCGTCGTGAGCCGGCAGGACCTTCACGTTCATCTCCAGATGACCCGCCAGCCGGTCCAAGGTGGCCAGATGGCCCGCCTCCTCGGTGGCCAGCTGGTCACGGAGGGTTCCCTCGTCCGGAGCGATCACGCCGAAGCGCATGGGCAGGACCGGGCCGTCTTCCGCCAGCCCCATCAGGAGTTCCTGGTGTGCGAGCAGGTCCCGGCGCCGGGCCCGCAGTCGCGCGGGGGCATCACTCACGACGGCGGCCACCAGTCCACTACGCACCGTGCGCACGGCCACCGCCGGGCCGCCGACACCGGTTGCGCCCCTGGGGGGTGTGGTGCCGGCCCGGACGATCGCGTAGACGGAGATGCCGTCGGTCGACATGTGATCACGCGTCCGCACGACGTCGCCGACCGGCACTGCTACGGGCCGGGGCGCGTCGCTTCTTCGGCCGCTCCTGCTCCTCGGCTTCGTCGTCGGCTTCGTCACCGTCGTCGTCGCCGCCCACTGCCTTGCGCACGGTGTCACCGACGGTCTCCGCCGCCCTGCGCACCTTGCGCTTGCCGATCGACTTGGCCGCGCCGCCGTGGAGCAGTTCGGGGACGGTGGTGCTGCCCGAGTCGCGTTCGAGGTCAAGCCGGTTGCACGCCTCGGCGAAACGCAGGTAGGTGTCCACGCTGGCCACGACGATCCGCGCGTCGATCTTGAGGATCTCGATGCCGACCAGCGAGACGCGAACGAAGACGTCGATCACCATCCCGCGGTCGAGGATGAGTTCCAGCACGTCGTACAGCGTGCCGGCGCGTGGTGGGCACGGGGCCACATCATCGGCGTAGGTCGTGGTCACGATGGTTCCTTCCCGCTCGGGCAACTCGGGCTACTCGTCCGCGGCGCCACGCCTGTAGCGGCGGACCCGGCGGTACTCCAGGAGATCGCCCCTCTGATCCAGTTGGACTTCGTAGGAGGCGAGCAGACTCGTGGTGTCCGGAATGCGGGCCACTTCGAGGACGTCCACGACGACGCACCAACCGTCGTCGGAGCGGCTCACCGCAGAGACGCCTTCGGTGGGGTGGTCGATCAGTCTTTCGAGGCTTTCGCAGGCAGCCCGGGCAGCATGCTCGGGCCCCTTCGCTGGCGCGGTCCTTCTCTTCGACCCCGCAGAAGGACGGCCGGTGCGCACTCCACTGTGATCCGCCATGGTGACCAGTCTTGTCACTGTGGCGCGCCTCGCATCTTTTGCGGGGCTGACCGTGTAGAGGAGGGGTTGTGGGGCAGCCCTGGCCCACTGGCCACGGCCAAGACCAGGACGCCCCGGCCGCTTCGCGGGGCTTCGTGGCCCACCGTGACTCAGTGGGCGCCCTCTCGCGTCGTACGGGCACGGCCGAAACGGGTACTGGCCCGGACCGACCGTTCCTCAACCAGCCTGGCGTACGTTCACGGATTCATCGGCCGCGAGAGGGATCAGGGGCGTCCGACCGTGTCGGCGTCGGCCGGCGACGGCTCCGAACCCACCGTGACCGGCCGTATGTCACCGGTTGAGTGTCTAGTGCTTGCCCTGTCGACGGGCCTTTTCCGTCATTTCCTCTGCCTTGCCCGCGACCTGCTCGCCACGCCCCTTGGCCTGCTGGCCCTTGTCGCCGGTGACCTTCCCTGCCGTCTCCTGGAGCTTGCCCTTCACCTGCTTTGCCTTGCCCTTGCCGGTTGCCATGACGAGTCTCCTTTCACTGCACCTCCACCCTCTCGCTCCGATCTGGCTCCTGCAAACGACCGACGCCCGACCACGGCCTGGCTCCTGCAAACGACCCACGCCGGACCACGACCCGAGACAGCGACCTCATGGGCCCTCGGAGACGTCCGCCGGGGCCGGTGAAGACGCCGTCATCTGCTGGTACTCCTCCCAGATCAGCGGCGGGAAGGCGCTGCCCCGCTCGGAATCGGGGCCTCCCACGCCCTGCATGGGCAGCAGATTCGGTACGTCGGGCTTCGTGCGGAACATCGCCACCGAGGTGCTCAGTTCATCCGTGGCGCCGATGAACCAGGCCGATTTCATACGGTCCTTCGGGCCCGTCTTGCCCGCCCAGGCCGGAAAGGCGGGCTTGCGGGCCTTCGACTGTCCGACGGTGATCCGGCCCACCTGGCGGAGCGCCGCGCCGACGATCGAGGCGACCTCGGAACTCATCGCCCTTCGGCTTTCGGCCAGGTCGAAGCCGCCCACGGCGATGCCGTTCTGCTCGACCTTGGTCACCGAGTAGGGCTCGGTGGCCCGGCCCTCGTTGACGAAGGTCGTGTAAGCACTGGCCAGCCGGACAGCGCTGGGGGTGGAGGTGCCGATCGAGAAGGTCGGTTCCAGTTTGGCCATGCTCTCCTCGCGCAGTCCCGATGCGACCGCGAGTTCCTTGACCTTCTTCAGCCCGATCTTCTTGCCGATCTCCACGAAGGGGGTGTGGTCGGAGGTCACCAGGGACGAGAAGAGGCTCATGGGCTGGATCGGTGCCGCCGTCGGCAGGGGCCGCAGGGGGTGCGGGCCGAGGTCGTCGACGGCGCGTTGTCTGTCGGCGAACCCCTGCTCAAGGGCGGCTGCGTACACGAACGGCTTGAAGGTCGATGCGGCAGGGACACCCGAGGTGTCCGCGTTGTTGCTGAAGTGCTTGATCGCGTCGGGGCCTCCGTAGACCGCGACGATCGCCCCGTCCTTGGGGCGTACCGAGGCGGCGCCGACCTGCACATGGTGGTCGTCCGGGCGCGTCCTCGGATCCAGGTGGTCCGCGCGCACCTTCTCGACGGCTTGGGCCAGCGCGCGCACCTTGGGCTTCTCGAAGGTGGTGTGGACGCGGTAGCCGCCACCTGCGAGGTCCTTGTCGGTGAGCGAGCTGCGGCTCCTGATGTACTTGTTGGCGATGTCGACGAGATAGCCGATCTGCCCGGCCTGGCTGGTCGGCTTGACAGGGGGCTTCGGCTCGGGGAACTGCTTGTACTTCGCTCGTTCCTCGGCGCTCATCGTGCCCGTTTCGACCTGCCGGTCCAGGATCCAGCTCCAGCGGTCCTCCGCCCGTTCGCGATTGGCGGGACTGAGTGACGGGTCCAGGCTCTCCGCACCCTTGAGGACGGCGGCGAGCAACGCGCCCTGCGCGGGGTTCAACTCCTTGGCGGGGATGCCGTAGTAGGCGTAGGAGGCGGCTTGGATGCCGTAGGCGTCACGGCCGAACCACGAGGTGTTGAGATAGCCCTCAAGCACCTCGGACTTGGGGCGCTGATTGCTGACCTTCAGGGAGAGGAAGAGTTCCTTCACCTTGCGCTGGACGGTCTGGTCCTGGCTGAGATAGGTGTTCTTCACGTATTGCTGGGTGATCGTGGAGCCGCCCTGGGTCTCCTTGCCCCTGACGATGTTGGCGGCTGCGCGGGCGATGCCCTTCAGGGAGACGCCCGAGTCACTGTAGAAGTCGGCGTTCTCCGCCGCGATGACGGCCCGTTGGACGGATTCGGGCACCTGGGAGAGGGTGACGTCCTGCCGGTTCACATCCCCCACGCTCACCATTCGACTCCCGTCCGCCCAGTAGTAGACGGTGGCCTGCCGGCGGGCGGAGTCATGCGCGTTCGGGATCTCCACCTGTACGTAGATGATCGTGAAGAGGCCGGCGAGGGTGCCGGTTAAGAGCAGGAACAGGCCGGAGGTCAGTTTCCAGGAGGGCGTCCAGCGCCGCCAACCCCGTAGACCGCTTCTGGGGAAGTCGATGCGGAGGCGCCGGCCGGTCCGGGCGGCCTTCCTCGGGCTGTCGGCCCTGCCCGATGGAAGGAGGCCCGATGGAAGGAGGCCCGATGGACGGCGCCTGTGCTTAGAGCCCTCCGGCCGTTGCGGGCTGCCGCCGCGTTCCGAGATCCCGGCCTGTTCCGGGCCTCTCGTGCGGTTCGGGGTTCCGGTGCGGTTCGCGTGACGACGGCGGGGGAGCCTCATGGGGTGTGCGGACCTCCTCGGTCACGAACCGTCACTTCCAAGCGGTGACGGGTTCGGCCGGGATGATGGTCAGACCGCGGTCGCGGTTGGGTCGTTCACCAAATCTCCATATGTGACGAGGGGTTTCCGAGGGGCGGGATGATGCAGTTGACGGTGGTCCCGGACCGATGACCTCGCTCGGATGGATCCGCGTGGGTGCCGCTCACTCGGTCCTGCGCAGATTGCGTATCGCCGGAACGGCGAGCAGCAGCAGGACGGTGACCACGAGCATTCCCGAGGAGAAGAACAACACGGGCACCGCACCGACCCAGAGCGCTGCGGGTCCGGCCGCGATCTGTCCCACCGGCCGCATGATGACCGATCCCGCGACGTCGTAGGCGTGCACCCTGCCGAGTATGTCGGGAGCGATCTTGGTCTGCACGCTCGAATGGAACATGACCAGCCAGAACGCCGCACCCACACCCCACAGGGCGTAACCGAGGGCGAGCATCGGCGGGGAGAGCCGCAGGGCCACCGCGAGGATGCCGAAGACCGTGCCGGCCATGGCGATGGCGCCGGCCCGCAAGGGGTGGAGCGGTCTGAGACGTACGGCGACGAGCCCGCCCAGAACGCTCCCGAGGCCGAACATCGACATGATGAAGCCGAGCGCGCTTTCGCCGTGTTCGAGGGTGATGAGGCTCTGCCCGAGGACGACGAACGGGCCGTTCACGGTCGCCTGGTAGAGCATGAAGATCACGATGACGCCCCAGAGCCAGGTGCGCGAGGAGAACTCCCGCCACCCCTGCACAAGGTCGCGACGGAGGGAGCTGCGCTGTGTCGACCGGTGAATCTTCAGACGGAGTGCGAGCAGACAGGCGGCGCTGATGCCGAAGGTCGCGGCATCGATGAACAGGACGACGGCGACGGACGAGAAGGCGAGGAGCAGCCCGGCGAGGGCGGGTCCGGCCACCGTCATGAGCGACTCGGCGACACGAATCGCGGCGTTGGCCTTCTGGACGTCACGGGCGGTCCGTGGAATGACGCTCACATAACCGGGTTGAAAGGCGGCCGTACCGATCCCGCCCAGGGCGAGGAGCGTGACGATCAGCCAGAGACTGGGTTTGCCCAGGGCGAAGGAAGCGGCGAGGGCTACGTGTAGGACCAGCCGGGCCAGATCCGCGACGATCATGACCCGCACGGGCGTGAACCGGTCGACGAGGACTCCGCCGAAGATCACGAAGAGCGCGAACGGTGCAGTGTGGGCGGCGAGTGCGTACCCCACGCCGATCACGCCGTACCCGGCCTGGAGCACCGCCACCGTGATCGTGGTGGGTATGAGCATGTGATCGCCGAGCACGGACACGGTCCGCGCGGCAAAGAGGAGCGTGAAGTTCCGGGACCAGAGTTGCTCGGGCAACTGAATCTTTTCGACGGTGTGCACCACCAGGAGCGTTCCTATCCTCGGGAGGTGGAGAACTGACTCGACCCGGCCGACAGCTCAAGCGGTCGCGCCGGGGAGGGATTCGAGGATGGACAGGAGCATGAGACGGAGTCGCCGATGTGGAGTCCGTGAAAACCAGGCCCGAATCCGAACTCGGGAGCGGATCCGAACCTGACTGCTCTAGCTGCGCAGTTGAGTCTGAAAAGCCATGTGACGGGTTCGCGGACGGGGAATCGGTCACGTAACTGCGCGAGATCCACTCTTGCCGCCTCCAGGCCGGGGTACGGGAGGGGACTCCACCACGGTCGCCCCGGTGCTTCGAGCATGGGGACGACGACGACATGAGTCAAAGGAATTCATGTCGTCGTCGCCGTGGAGTGGCTTCGAGTTAGATCCAGGAGCGGCACCGCCACCGCCCCACTCACGCCGGGGAGTTGGCCTGCGGGCTGCGGGCTGCGGGCTGCGGGCTGCGGGCTGCGGGCTGCGGGCTGCGGAGGCAACTCGCCGTTCGGTGCATACGGTACGGTCACGGGGCCGGCCGCGGAACGGCTCTGATCAGTGGTTGTTCAGGTACCAGCGCGCGGCGGACGGTCACCACGGCGGAGAGGACGGGGGTGCTTCACAGCGGGGTGCGCAGTGAGGTGCGGCCGTCGCGCCAGGCGGTGAGGAGATGTGCGCCGAGGCGGGATTCGGTCCATTCGGTGGCGTCGATGCCGAAGGCGATGTCCTGATCGAGGGAGGGTTCGGATTCGAGGAGGCCGCCGATGACGTCCCGGCGGACGATCTGCTCGTGGACCGCGTCGGCTTCGACGTGTTCGGCGTAGAAGTGGACGGCTGCGGGGCCCGCGCCGACGCGCTGGAGGCCGTGGGCGAGACGCCGTGAGCCGGGCGATGAGGTGATCTCCACCGCCGCGAAGTGCCCCACCAGTGCTCCGCGCAGGGCACGGTGCAGTCCGAACAGGGACATCAGATTGACGACGGTCAGCATGTCGGCGGCGGCTGCGTCGACGTACCTCCCGTAGGCGGTGCTCAGGCCGAGGTCCGCCATCAGATCGGCGAAGAGGCGGGCGTGGATGCGTTCGGCCCGGCCGGCACCGAACTCGTCGTACTCCACCGCCACCATCGCGGCCTTCGCCCGGCCCGTCAGCCGCGGAATGACCCACACATGTGGGTCGGCCTCCTTCAGGTGGTAGAGGGAGCGATGGGCCGCGTACTCACGGAAGTGCCACAACTCCCCCTGCTCCTTGAGGAAATGGGAGGGGCCACCGCCGTCCCCGGGGTCTGCGGGTTCGACGAGGATCTCCGCGAGAGCCTCCCCGGAACTCCTCGGCGGCCCGACGTCGGCGCGGAGCGCGCTCAGGAAGCGGTGCTCCAGCGCGGCCCGCAGTCGTAGGAGACCGGGCTCCCACTCCCATCCGGAGTCGACGCCTGCGAAACCGCGGTAGTGCTGTTCGTAGCAGAGGTGGAGGGCCAGTTGCAGATCATCGCCATACGGGTCCGCGCCCGCGGTGTCCAACTCCTCGGGCAGGGCCGCCCCGGCCGGACGGGCCAGTGCCTGCAAGACGGTGTGGGACAGCTCTCCCCTGCTCTGTGGCAGTGCGGCGGCTGTGGCTGTGGCGGTGGTGTGCGTTGCGGGGGCGGTCATGCGGTCCGCCTCTTCTCCCGGCGGCGGTGGCTGGTGTCGCACCAGGGGAAGGACCGGCTGCGGCGGCAGACGCAGAGTGCAACGGTGAAGCGGTCCGACACTGCGGTGGTCCCGTCGTCGAGGACGACCTCCACCGGTCCCTCGACCAGGAGCGGCCCGTCCTTCGTCAGTGTGACGCGGGGCGGGCGCCAACCGGATCCATCCGGAACCGGTTGTTTCACGGCTTCCTTCCCAAGCTGCTGGTCAGTGGGTCCGTTCGGCACGGATGATCACCAACTCTTCCTTCTCGTCGCCGGCCTCGATGAGCCCCCGATGCCGCAGCCAGGCGAGGCGGGAACGGAGTACAGGACCGAACGGCACATGACGTCGGTCGGTCACACTGGCCCGCAGACCCGACCGTTCCAGTCCTGCGAGTGTCGGTGGGATGCCGCACAGGGCGGAGTGCACCATCAGCAGTACGCCACCGGGGCGCAGTGACATGTGCGCGCTGCGGCAGATCCGGTTGAGCAACAGCCTTCCGTCAGCGCCGGCGTCCCAGGCCACTGAGGCGCTGTGGCGGCGCGGAACGGTCCGGTGAGTGGGGACGTAGGGAGGGTTGCTGACGATCAGATCGAACCGACGGCCGGTGACCGGGGTGAACAGGTCGCCGTGGAGGACCTCGACGGGCAGGCGGGCGAGCCGGGCGTTGAGCCGCGTGGTGAGGACGGCCCGATAGGTCGTATCGACGGCGGTGACGCGTGCACCTCGGCGAGCCGCGGCCAGGGCGAGCGCCCCGGCACCGGTTCCCACATCGAGGACCGCAGCACCCGCCGCCATGCGCTCCCGTTCCAATGCCTGGGCCAGCAGCAGTGTGTCCTCCTGCGGCGTATACACCGTCCAGGGGGCCAGTGTCCGGCCGTCTCTGCTCTGAATCTGCGTCGTCACACCGAGCACGCCTACACCTCGCAGCCTGCGCCCCGCGTCTGACACCGGACGCACCCGTCGGGCGGTGCGGTGTAGGGGGCGCTCCGCGGGCGAGCCTCATGCGGCACACCCGTCCAATGCGTCACCCGTCCGCCTGCCCTGCGAAACGGCTCTCACACGAGGGGACGGGGTTCCACGATTGCCCCGCGCGGGCCCGCCGGGTGTCGCCCGAGCGTTGGGCAGCGGCTTCACCGGGCACAGGGAAGGATCGAATCCTGCCCGGACGGTGACAGCGGGTCCGGCGGGGGACGGCGTTCTGGTCACCAATAGTGCCGCCGGCCTCCGACTGCGTGCCCCAGGGCTCCCAACGCCCAGAGCACCACACCGATGGCCAACAGGATGATTCCGATGGTCCACAGGACGCCTATGCCTGCCACCAGGCCGATGACCAGGAGTATGAGCCCGAGAATGATCATGGTGTCTCCGATCATGGAGCACGACCCCCTGCTCCCAGAGTTCACCCGTTCTCACCGCAGCACAACAGGGGCACCCCGCAGAGGCCGGCCTCCGGGCTCCTCACAAACGGCCCACCACACCCTCGATGGACCCGCACACCGTCGATGGACCCGTACACCCCTCGATGCGCCCGCATCAGCTCGTGCCATGTCAGCTCGTGCCGTGTCAGACGGAACAACGCGGGTACCCGCTGATCTCACCCGTTCGACAGCAGAGCTCTTCAGCGAAGCGCGACAGGAAAACGCAACAGCAGGGTTCAGCGACAGAGTGCGATGACAGAAGGAGTGGGCATGTCGAAGATCGAAGAGTCCGTAGAGGTTGCTGTGCCGGTCCGTACCGCCTACAACCAGTGGACCCAGTTCGAGGAGTTCCCGCAGTTCATGGACGGTGTCGAGCGCATCGAGCAGCGGACGTCGACACTGACGCACTGGGTGACCAAGGTCGACGGGGTGGGTCGCGAGTTCGACGCGGAGATCACCGAGCAGATCCCCGACGAGCGGGTCGCCTGGACCACGGTGGCGGGCGAGGTCCGCCAGGCCGGGGTCGTCACCTTCCACCGCCTCGATGACAGGCACACGAAGGTCATGCTCCAACTCGATCACGACCCCCGGGGCATCGCGGACACCGTCGCCGACAAGCTCGGCTTCGTCCGCCGTCAGGCCAAGGGCGACCTGAAGAACTTCAAGGAGTTCATCGAGGCACGCGGCGCCGAAACCGGCGCCTGGCGCGGTACCGCCTGAGTCAGCGCCCGTACCGCGCAAGCCCATGCATCCTGCAACGGAATGCACGCACATGCACACAGATACACCTTCCCCACCGTGTGTTAGTCACCTCTTTGACCATATTTATTGAGGTTTGCCGGTATGGAAGGGCGGGGAACGTGGCCCCGAGGAGCCGGGAACCGCGGGAATCCGACAAGGAGGCACCATGAGGGCTCTGACCTGGCACGGAAAGCGCGATGTACGAGTCGACACGGTCCCGGACCCAGAGATCCAGGACCCCACCGACATCATCGTGAAGATCACCTCGTCCGGGATCTGCGGATCGGATCTCCATCTGTACGAGGTCCTCGGCCCCTATCTGGACGAGGGGGACGTCCTCGGCCACGAACCGATGGGGATCGTGGAGGAGATCGGGCCCGAGGTCACCGCCCTCTCGGTCGGGGACCGGGTGGTGGTCCCGTTCAACGTCTCCTGCGGTACGTGCTGGATGTGCGGGCAGGGCCTGCACTCGCAGTGTGAGACCACGCAGGTCACCGAGTACGGCACGGGCGCCTCCCTGTTCGGATTCTCCAAGCTCTACGGCCAGGTGCCCGGCGGGCAGGCGGAGTACCTTCGCGTCCCGTTCGGAAACACCCTGCCCGTCAAGGTGCCGCACGGACCGCCGGACGACCGGTTCGTCTATCTGTCCGACGTGCTGCCCACCGCCTGGCAGTCCGTGCAGTACGCCGACATTCCGCCGGGTGGCAGCGTCACCGTCATCGGACTGGGCCCGATCGGCGACATGGCCACCCGCATCGCCCTCCACCAGGGCGCGGGCCTGGTCATCGGCGTCGACCTCGTACCCGAGCGGCTGGCCCGCGCCCGCGCGAACGGCGTCCACTCCCTGGACCTGGGCGAACACGGCAAGGACCTCGCCGAAGAGATCCGCAGGCTCACCCACGGGCGCGGCACCGACGCGGTCATCGAAGCCGTCGGCATGGAAGCACATGGTGGACACGTCGCCAGGACGGCCCAGCGGTTCGCGGGTCTGCTCCCGGACGCCGTCGGGGCGAAGGTGATGGAGCACGCCGGGCTGGACAGCATGGTCGCGTTCCAACTGGCCGTCGACGCGGTACGTCGCGGTGGCACTATCTCCGTCGTCGGCGTCTACGGCGGCGCCATCGACCCCGTACCGATGCTGACCCTCTTCGACAAACAGATCCAACTGCGCATGGGCCAGGCCAACGTCAAGCACTGGGTCGACGACATCCTTCCGCTGCTCGACGACGCCGATCCACTGGGCGTGGACGGCTTCGCCACCCACCGGCTCCCCCTCGAAGAGGGTCCGCAGGCGTACAGGACCTTCCAGAACAAGCAGGACGGCATGGTCAAGACCCTGCTCACTCCCTGACACCCGACCCACGTCCATCCCCACTCACCGACCCGGAGGTTCGATGCCGCGCGCCCTGGCACTCGTCTGTACGCTCACCCCCTCGCCCGACCGTTCCAGCAGCCATCACCTCGCCGAGCAGGTGATGGCGGAACTCGCCGCCCTCGGTGTCCCGGGCGAGACGGTGCGAGTGGCAGACCACCACGTACGGCCGGGGGTCGCCCGTGACATGGGCGAAGGCGACGCCTGGCCGGGGTTGTGGGAGAAGGTCATGGCCGCGGACATCGTCCTTCTTGCCACACCGATCTGGCTCGGTCACCCCTCCAGCCTCTGCCAACGCGTCCTCGAACGACTCAACGCGGACATCTCGGAGACCGACGACCAGGGACGACAACTCTTCACCGGGAAGGTCGGAGCGGTCGCCGTCGTCGGCAATGAGGACGGTGCCCACAAGGTGAGCGCCGACCTCTTCCAGGGCCTCAACGACCTCGGCTTCTCCCTCGCCCCGGGCGCGGTCACCTACTGGGTCGGCGAAGCCCAACAGGGCACCGACTACCAGGACCTCGACGAGACCCCCGAGGCCGTCGCAGCCACCACCCAAACCCTCGCAGCCAACGCCGTCCACTTGGCGAAGCTCCTCGGGGAAGCCCCGTACCCGCCCGCCTGAGCCACAGCACAGCACGATCGGGCCCGCAGCGATACGGCCCATCGAAGGAAGGTCCCCATGCCCGAGAACACGCCCGAGAACCAGTCGGCCAGCGATCCGGTGACCAAGCATCCCCGGCCGGAGTTCCGCCAGCAGGAGCAAGCCCACCCGGGGTGGACCGGCCCGATGGACCCGCCACCGGACCACGGTGAGGACTCCTACCAGGGCTCCGGTGTTCTGAAGGACCGCAAGGTCCTGCTCACCGGCGGGGACTCCGGCATCGGCCGGGCGGTCGCCCTCGCCTACGCACGCGAGGGCGCTGACATCCTGTTCACCCATCTCCCCGAGGAGCAGGGCGAAGCCCGCGAGACGATCCGCCTGGTCGAGGAAGCAGGACGCACGGCGATCGCCGTCGAGTGCGACATCCGCTTCGAAGAAGCGTGCCAGCAACTGATCGAACGTACGGTGAGCGAGTTCGGCCGGATCGACGTCCTCGTCAACAACGCCGCCTACCAGATGTCCCAACCCGACGGCATCGCCCACATCACCACCGAACAGTTCGACCGGGTGGTGCGCACCAATCTCTACGGCATGTTCTGGCTGTCCAAGCTGGCCATCCCTCATATGTCGGCCGGGGCCAGCATCATCAACACCGCGTCCGTGCAGGGGTACAAACCCAGTCCGCACCTGCTCGACTACGCGATGACCAAGGGCGCGATCGTCAACTTCACCCAGGGGCTCGCCCAGATGCTCGCCCAGGATGGGATCCGTGTGAACGCGGTCGCCCCCGGCCCCGTCTGGACGCCCCTGATCCCCGCGACGATGCCCGACACCACCGAGTTCGGCAAACAGTCACCCCTCGGCCGCCCCGCACAGCCCGCCGAGATGGCACCTGCCTATGTGTTCCTCGCCTCGCCCCAGGCCAGCTACATCACCGGCGAGATCGTCAACGCCACCGGAGGCACGCCCCTGCCCTGACCGGTTGACCCGCCCACCCCGCTCGCAACCGTACGGAACGTACGCAACCGTGTTCAGGAGGACCGTGAACGACAACCACTCCGGTGATGGGCGGACCGGCCCGTCACACCGTCGACCCGAAGGCGCGAGTGATACCACCGTCGAAGCG
Organism: Streptomyces sp. NPDC005963; assembly: GCF_040638655.1. Classification (NCBI taxonomy): domain Bacteria; kingdom Bacillati; phylum Actinomycetota; class Actinomycetes; order Kitasatosporales; family Streptomycetaceae; genus Streptomyces; species Streptomyces sp. NPDC005963. The sequence continues at coordinate 114,590 of NZ_JBEXVD010000007.1, forward strand.
TTGGGTACCCTCTCGGAGGCCCTGGAGACCGTGGAACGGGCCCGCGGCAGCCTCTACGCCTTCCACCAGTTGACCGGGGGCGCGGACCTCAAATTGGACGAGGCACTGGAACAGTTGCGCGCCGCGGGTCACGATGCCCAGGCCGACCTGCTGGAACGCGAGATCATCGGCCGCAACGTCATCCCGGGCCACTGGACCTTCCAGATCGTCGAGGCGTACAACACCCACTACTACCGGCCCTTCACCGAGATCGAGAACCAGATCCGCAGCGAACTCCTGGACGGCCGACAGCACGTGTACGAAGCCGAGATGAAGGAAGCCCGCCGCACCCACGGACATCCGGCCCATACACAGCATCCCTGACGACATATCAGTTACATGCCACCACTGCCTTGACGATGCGTCAGATGCTGGCCGGGTGCGATACGGGAGCGGGCTTCAGCGCTCGGTGAGCATTCCCTCGCGGAGTCGCCCGAGCGTGCGGTTCAGCAGCCGGGACACATGCATCTGGGACAGGTTCAGTTCATCGCCGATGGCCGCCTGTGTCATCTCCCGGCCGAAGCGCATCTCCAGTATGCGGCGCTCGCGGTCGTCCAGTTCCGCCAGGAGGGGCGCGAGACTACGGAAGTCCTCCACGAGCTCCATCGCCGGGTCTACGTCGCCGAGGACGTCTCCGTACGAGGGCCCGCTCTGAGCCTGGCCGTCTTCGGAGTCGGCCATCGGCAGGTCGAGGGAGCCCGCGGTGTACCCGTTGGACGCCACCATGCCCTCGATGACCTCATCGTCGCTCAGATCGAGGAACCCGGCCAGTTCCTGGACGCTCGGGTCGCGATCCAGTACGCCGGCGAGGTCGTCGCGCGCCTTGGCCAGTTCGGTACGCAACTCCTGGAGGCGGCGCGGTACGTGGACCGCCCAGGAGGAGTCGCGGAAGTACCGCTTGATCTCCCCGACGATGTAGGGGATGGCGAACGTGGTGAACTGCACCTCGCGAGTCAGGTCGAACCGGTCGATGGCCTTGATCAGGCCGACGGTACCGACCTGAACGATGTCCTCCATCTCCCCACTGCCGCGGTTGCGGAACCGACCGGCGGCAAAGCGCACCAGGGAGAGGTTCATCTCGATCAGGGTGTTGCGGGCGTACTGGTACTCCGCCGTTCCCTCCTCCAGCTCCTGGAGGCGATCGAAGAAGACCTTGGACAGGTCCTTCGCGTCCCTGGGAGCGATCCGGGCGGGGTCGGCGACCCGCGGGAGATCGCCCAGCCCGGTACGGCCGGTCGTCTGCTCGTACGCGGTGCTGTCACGGTGCGGTGCGGATAGGACGCTCGTCATCGCGGCCAGTCTCCCTTCGAGCGCGGGTGTGGAACTGCGCCTTCCCGAACCCCTGGCGTACACACGTTCCCGGGCCATGTGCTCTCATCGGCGGCCGGGGCCGACAGGGCGTCGACGGCCCTTCGGCCAACCGAACGAGGTGTCGCGGCGTGAGTGTCGGAGCTTGATCGAGGCTGAGAATCCCTCTTGTGCGGCGGATCACCGGGGCCACACGAGTGGAAGACCACACCATCGGTGGGGTGTCACGGGTGTGGTTCGCTCCTGTCGAGGTAGACGCGTCCCATGACCGAACAAGTCCCGTCCTTCGTCCTCGCCGCCGGGAGTTCGGCGTCGCTGTTTCTGATCGCCGTCGGTGTCGTTCTCGTCGTCGGGCTGGTGGTGGCCTTCTGGGTCGGCAGCCGACGCGCCGCCCGGAAGCCCAAGCCGCCCCAGGGCCCCCAGCCGCGATCCGACTCCTGGCAGCCGCCGGACACCCCCACCGACCCCCATCGCCGCGATTAGGGCGGGCATCGAGTCAGCACCCGCAAGGCCGAGGAGAGGCTCTCTGCGGTCGGCGGCCGTCGGGGCTGCGGCGCCGGTTGAAAGCAGTCGGTGCGGGCAGGCGTAGCGGTATGCCGACGAAGACAGCAGTCCAGCGGCCAACCCAACACGACAGTCTCCCCTGGCCACTTACCGAGCGGTTCGCCTTCGGCGCTGTGGTTGCGCCGGGCGCGCGGGGGCCGTCCGTGCGTCAACGCGGCAGCGGCAGCGGCAGCGGGAGTCAGGGTGGCAGTTGCACTCTGCGTGACAGTGGGCCGACGCCCGGTCCTCCGGGAGGGCCGCCTGGCCCTCCGGAAGGGGGACCGGGCCCATGACCACACCCCGGACGACGTTCTCGCACCGGACCCACTTCACCCGCTCCCCTCGGACCGGTAGGGAAGTGGCGGTCATGCAACTGGCCGGTGAGGTCGACCTCGACAACGGCGCACAACTCGACGCTGCACTCCGACTGTGCCTGGCGTGCCGCCCTGCCGCCATCCTCGTCGACCTCACCCGGGTGACCCTCATGGATTGCGCGGGGCTGTCCGTCCTGCACCGCGCGCACGGCACCGCCACCGCCTCGGGAACACGTCTGGCCCTGACCGGCCGCCCCTCCCCCATGGTCGACCGCCTTCTCCAACTCACCGACAGCGGACTGCTGCGTGCGAACGCCCTCTGTCCCCCGGCATGTCCGCACCAGCGCCACGGCCGAAGACCGGGCGCCCACTCGGTCGCTCCCGACCCCGTCCGATCCCCCGCCCGATTCCCAGTCCGGTCCACCGGCCGCTGGAGCGGTATCAATCGGTCCCGCATCGCACGACGAACGGCCGGCGACACTCCGCCAGCGCACGCATCCGGAGCATCCGCAGCCCGCCGCCCCCTGCAACCGTTTCGCCCGATCCCCGCCGCACGCGGGCAACGGACCATCATGGTCGCCTTTGCCGCGACCACCATCGTCAGCTCCTTCGCCGCAGCCCTGGGCCGCTGACCCACTCAAGGTGGGGCTACGACCGCCCGAGGGCCCGCTTGAGCTCCTGCTTGTTCATCGTTGAACGCCCATCGATGTTGCGCTTCTTCGCCTCCTCGTAGAGCTGGTCCCTCGTCGGGCCTTGAGCACCCGAGTGTGACCGCTGGCCACCCCGTTGCGAGGCGGACTTCGGGTCACGCAGCGAAGTCCTGCTCGCGGTCTTGGACTCACCGACGCGAGCACGCTCCTTGTTGACGGTGCGCGCGGCGATCTCCTTCGCCCGTTTCGGCGACTCCCCGCGTTCCTCCGCGGACTCCTTGACATGTTCGTACTGACGTTCCCTCTTGGGGCTCGATCCTCGCGGCATGGCGCGTTCTCCTCGTCGTCGTGGTGTGCCCCGCCCAAGGCCCGGAAGGAGTTCCTCCGGGCGGGGTTTCCTTCGTACGGGTAACCCGTCTGCCGGCCGTCCAACCCCGACAGGGGCCGACCGGGCGTCGGCCGACCAAAGCGGCCAGGTGCGGGGCCGTGTGGAGGTGGCGTGAGGGGACACAGCACGGGTATCCGCCCGGAAAGGCAGAGATCACCGCCCTGACATCGCAAAAAAATTCCCACGGACGCAGCCATACGGCGCTGAGCTGTGGGCAGTAGCCCAGCAAGACAGTCTCCACAAATCACCGTGTAATGGTTCATGGATGGAAAATCCATAACAAGACGGAAGGAATCATCATGGCGAAGGACGAGAAGGCAAAGGCGAAGGCTCAGCAGGTCAAGGGCAAGGTCGAGAAGGAAGCCGGCCGCGCCGTGGGCAATGAGCGCCTGGCGGCGAAGGGCCGGGCCAAGGAGTCCGAAGGCCACGCCCGCGCGGCCAAGGAGAAGGCCAAGGACACCTTCAAGCCGTAGCCCTACCTCCCGCCCGCTGCCGACGGGCCACCCGACCTCGTACCGCGAGGACCCGGGCCGTCAGACCGCCGGAGTGGTCGGTTCCCGTCCGGTGCCGTCCTCGGCACCGGACGGTCGTACGGAGAGCGGTGTGGCGATGTCCTCCAGTGAGCGGCCCTCGGCGGCGACGGCGAAGAAGACGGCGACCAGCCCGGCGGCGACCATCAGTGCCGCTCCGATGCAGAAGGCGAGCACAGCGTCCGGTACGACGCCGCTGCTGGTGAGTCCGGCGAAGACCAGGGGCCCGGAGATGCCACCGGCTGCGGTGCCCATCGCGTAGAAGAAGGCGATCGACATCGCCCTGGTCTCCATGGGAAAGATCTCGCTGACGGTCAGATATGCCGAACTCGCTCCGGCGGACGCGAAGAAGAGGACCACGCACCAGCAGAGGGCCATGGTGGTCGCGGTGAGGACTCCGGCGCCGAAGAGGGCGGCGGTCCCGAAGAGCAGCAGCCCGGACAGGATGTACGTACCTGCGATCATCGGGCGCCGGCCCCAGGTGTCGAAGAGGCGTCCGAGCAGGAGCGGTCCGAGGAAGTTGCCCGCGGCGATGACGGCGAAGTAGTAGCCGGTGGACCCGGTGGGCACGTCGAAGAACGTGACCAGGATGGTTCCGAAGCCGAAGGTGATGGCGTTGTAGAGGAACGCCTGCCCGATGAAGAGCGAGAACCCGAGCGTGGCCCGTCGCGGGTAGACCCGGAAGACCGTTCGAGCGATCTCCCCGAAGCCGATGGTGCCGCGCTGGTGGACGGTCATCTGCCCCTTGACGTCCGGCAGGGGCCGCCCGATGTCCTTCTCGACCTCGCGTTCCACCGCGTCGACGAGACGCTCGGCGTCGTCGGCCCGCCCGTGGATCAGCATCCAGCGCGGGCTCTCCGGGACATGGCGTCGGACCAGCAGGATCACCAGTCCGAGTACGACGCCGAGGGCGAACGTGAGCCGCCAGCCGACGTCCTTCGGGAACAGGTCGGTGTTGAGCGCGAGGACGGACAGGAGCGCACCGCCCATGGCGCCCAGCCAGTAGCTGCCGTTGATGATCAGGTCCACCCGGCCCCGGTACTTGCTGGGGATCAACTCGTCGATGGCGGAGTTGATCGCCGCGTACTCCCCGCCGATGCCGAAGCCGGTGAGGAAGCGGAAGAGGAAGAACCACCAGGCGGAGAAGGAGACGGCGGTCAGTGCCGTGGCCGCGAGATACACCGACAGGGTGATGAGGAACAGCTTCTTGCGGCCGTAGTGGTCGGTGAGCCGGCCGAAGAACAGGGCCCCGGAGCAGGCCCCGGCCACATAGAGCGCCGCGGCGACCCCGGTGATCTGAGCATCCGAGATCGCGAGTCCGCTGCCGTCCTCCGAGATCCGACCGGCGATGGCGCCGACCACGGTCGCTTCGAGACCGTCCAGGATCCATACGGTCCCCAGGCCGACGACGATCATCCAGTGCCATCGGGACCAGGGCAGCCGATCGAGCCGCGCCGGCACCTTCGTGGTGATGGTGGGTGCCGCCTGCCCCTGCCCGTTCCCGCTCATGCCCTGGCGCCTCCGACCGGTGACGAGGACCCACCCGTACGATCCGGGCCCCAGGCGCCCACCCGTACCACGCGGTGGCGGCGGGTAAACGGGATCGCCAAGAGTGGTGGACCGGACGGGCGCAGCGTCGTCAGGGCTGGACGCTTTCGGCGAGTACACGGATGCCGCTGGAGGCAGGGAGGGAAACCGGCTACACACGCATCACGCCTGCGCCAGCAGCGGATCGAATGCCGTGGAGCGTTGGCGGCCCGACATGAACGACAGGAACTCCTTGACGAACGCACTCCTGGAGTACGTACCGCCGGTGTCGGCCAGGTCGCGTTGGAAACCGGTACGGAACAGGGTCCGGTACTCGTCCGCGTCGATGGACTGGTTGCCGTCGGCGTCGGTGGCGTCGAAGAGCACGTCCGCGACCTTGATCAGTGCGGGTCCCGCGAGGGTCGGTACGGCCGCGGCGTACTCCTCGGCGCTGATGCGGCCGTCACCGTCGCTGTCGAGGGCCTGTTGCAGTTCCTTCCACCACTCCGCGTAGGCGGCATACAGCCTGGTCTCCGCGGGTTCGTCCAGGTCGAGACGGCCGGCGAGCTCACGCGCCATGGCTGCGAGGTCGGGCCAGTCCAAGGAGCCGTCACCGGTCTGGTCCAGCACGGTACGGAAGAACTCCTCGGCGCTGCGCTGGGACCCGGTGGCAGTGGTGGGCTCCGGCTCTGCGGGCAGCGGAGTGATCAGTCTGAGCAGGGCGCCCGCCCGCTTGATTCCATCCCGTACCGCCATGACGGTACGGGCGCGCGGGTCGTCGCTCTCGGGGGAGAGTGCCAGCAGGCTGGCCACTCCCTCGGCGTTGATCCAACCACCGGGTACGAAGCGCACGAGGCCGGCGGCCAGATAGGCGGTCTGGGTCAGCGTCTGCGCACCGGGGATCTCCGGCAGTCCCGCCCGGCGGCGGAAGGGTTCCGGCAGGGACGCCACGGTGATGGCGCCGATGACCGGCCCCGCGAGCGCCCGACCCGCCGCCCAGACGGTGGGCAATCCGTCGAGCAACGCCGGTGCGGGCAGATGGTCGAACAGCTTGTAGAGGATGATCCGCAGCGCCTCGGTGTTCTCCAGTTCCTCTTCGACCACGCGGTCGTAGTACCGCCAGAACTCGTTCAGCGTCGGCGGCAGATGGCCGGCCTGGTCGCCCAAGGCGGCCAGGAACGCTTGGAACTCCGCGTACAGACGCTCCATCGTGTGCTGCTCAAGGGGCTGGCCGCTGAGCCGGCACATGGTGACGGTGCTTTCGAACAGGGTCGCCACCACCCAGGCGCGCACTTCGGGGTCCATCGCGTCGTACGGATGGTTGCGTGCGTCGGTGCCGTTCAGGCGCGAGTGGAGTCGGTTCAGCCGTGCCGCCTCGCGCTGTCGCACCTCGTCATCGGCGCCGAACATACGTTGGAGGCTCAGGAAGGTGTTCTGTAGCCGTCGCCACGGATGGGCCACGAACGTGGAGTTGTCGATCAGCGCGGCACCGATCTGGGGGTGCGCGGCCTCCAGCACGGTGGCCCGGATCACCGCAAGCGCCCAGCGCGGATCGTTGAAGAACTCGTGGAACTGCGATCCCGGGCCGAAGAGGGGATCGGCGTGCGGGGTGCGCTCCCCGGGCCCCGGGTAGCTGTCGGCCTGGGAAGCGTTGGTGCTGGTCACGGTCGATGGGCTCCATTCACGGCCGGGGTGACGCCACCGAAGCGGCGGTCGCGCTGTTGGTAGGTGTGCAGGCACTCCACGAAGTGCGCCGCACGGAAGTCGGGCCAGAGAACGGGAGGGAAGACCCACTCGGCATAAGCGACCTGCCACAACATGAAGTTGGAGATGCGCTGCTCACCGGAGGTGCGGATGACGAGATCCACATCGGGCGTGTCGGGGAAGGGAAGATGGGCGGCGAAGGTCTCCTCGGTGACCCCATCGGCCGGTGTTCCGCTGCGGATGAGCGACCGCGCCGCCTCGACGATGTCGCTGCGCCCGCCGTGATCGAACGCAACGGTCAACGTCATGCCCCGGTTGGCCTCGGTCAACGTCATCAGGTCGGCGAAGTCCTGGGCCAGGGGCGCCGGGACCTTCGAGTCCGACACACCGAGGAACCGGCAGCGAATCCCCCGGGCGTGCAACAGCGGTGCATGCTTGCGCACCACGCGGCGCACCAGATGCATCAGGAAGTCGACCTCGCCGCTCGGGCGTCGCCAGTTCTCGGTCGAGAAGGCGTAGAGGCTCAACCACTCCACCCCGGTCGAGCGGGCCGCTTCGATGACGTCGATCACCGTTGTCTCCGCGGCACGGTGACCCGAAGTGCGCGGTAGGGACCTCTGTGCCGCCCATCGGCCGTTGCCGTCCATCACACAGGCGACATGGCGCGGCACGCTCCGGCGTAGGCCCTCACTCGTCGGGCGGGGTTCCAGGGCCCGCACCGGTAATCGGGCCGACCCGTTGACGTCTGTTCCTACCTGCACGTGCGCCCCTCCCGTTTGCCAGGAGGATGCCGGGCACCTTCACCGTGCGTACGGGAGTTGACGACCCATTCACTCGTACGGGGACCCCGGCGTATGGGAGGAGCGGGAGGAGCGCGACCCGGTGAACCTATGTGTCGATGCCCGTTGCGGGTCAGGGGGTGGGGGTGCGATTCGCCTGTTGCCGCAGCCGGAAGGGGAGGACGTACCAGCAGAGGGCGAACCAGAGCATCACCACGGCGCTGATGGTGGTGGCGAGGGGCCCGGGCAGGACCACATGGAGGATGAGGAGCAGGGTGCAGCCGATGGTGCAGGCGAGGAGGACCATGCCGCCGACCATCAATCGGCCGGCCATGCGGACGACCTCGTCCTTCATGCGCTGGCCCGAGAGGAAGCGGTGGATCGATACGGGGGCTATGAGCGAAGCGGTGGCCAGGGCGCCGAGGGCCACGGTCAGCACGTAGAGGGCGCGGCCCGGTGTGTCCAGCTCACGGAACGTCGGGGTGAACGCCAGGCTCAGCAGAAACCCGAACAGGATCTGTACGCCGGTCTGGGCCACTCGGGTCTCTTGCAGAATTTCGTTCCAACGCCGGTTCTCCCGCTCGCGCGGAGTCTCCTCCGGCTCATCCCGTGCGGTGTCCCGGCTGCTCCGGCCGTCCTCGGTGCCGCACTGGCACCGGCACACCTGCACGGTGTGGTGTCTCTCGCTTCCATCCGTCACGCTCATCGGCGCACCCTCCCTTTTCTGGCCGTGCGTCTACCCTCCTGAAGCGGGAACACGCCGTACTCGCCTCCCCCTGGGCGCTCCGGCACCCCCAGGCGCCCGTACGAGCATCACAACCCGGCTACGAACAGGATGAGCCGGGGCCTACGGGGGCAGACGAACGAGGCGGGTGCGGCCCCTGGGGAGGTCAGCCGCACCCGTCGATCCTCGTATCGTGCCGGTGGTTCGTGTCGGTGGTTCGAGCCGCTAGATGCGGGGCGTTCCGTAGTAGGTGCCGACCTGGTGGTGATAGCTGGCGTCACCGATGTGCCGGTCCTTGTCGAACTCGGGCGAACCCTTGATCTCGTCCTTGGTGCGGTCGACGTAAACCTTCTGCTCGGCAGGGTCAATGCGGGAAATCGTGCCCGCCGGCAGCAGTACATGCTTGCCGAAGATCCACATACCGGTGTCCACGACGATGTGCGCGGCGTCGACGTCCTCGGAGTACTTGTCGACCTTGCCGATCTGACCGTCGGTGGCCTCGACCTTGAAGCCGGTCAGGTCCGCACCCGTCTGATGCCCGGACGCTGCATTGTATCCCCAGATGTTCGTCATGAAGGTTCCTTTCGATCAAGTGATTGCCTGGGGCCGGAAAGTGAAACTCATCGACCCGGCAGGCTGACTCATAGAAGCGCCTTCCCAGCGCACTCGGGAACATTCACGAAAAGTACGACCAACCCGAGATCCAATCGACAAGGAACGCAATGGAACCCGCAATAGGTACTGGCCATCCAAGGCTCGGATCACCTTCTTCGCGTCCCCTTCGGCGTAGCCCACAACAGCACTTCCCACGGTCTAGGCCACGGCATCCCGCGCGCCTTCCACGCTCAACAGGGCCGCTCTGAAACGCTGATGGGGCTGGTACGGAGAATTCCCTCCGTACCAGCCCCATCAGCAACAAGAAGCGCTTTTACCAACGGTACCAGCGACCGCGGCGGCCACCACTACCACCCGGCCGGACAACGAAGCCCAGCAACCATACGACGAGCACGATGACCGCTATCCACCACAATGCCTCCAGGGCAAATCCGGCACCGAAAAGAAGAAGCACGAGCAGCAATACGAGAAGCAGGGGAACCATGATTATCAACCTCCGAGAAACCAGGTGCCCCGGCCGGGAACAATCACGCATGCAATTCTCAGGGTTTTCCTCCGTTCAGGCACGGGCACAAGACGGAGTTGCTGCGATTTCCGGGCGCGGTGGCTGTTGACAGCGGCCCGTTCACGCAGTGCGCGTGTAGAGTCAGCCCATCGTGCCTGCCGATCCTCGGGGCGGCATTTCCTAAAAAACGGCCAGGTGACGCCATGACACGACTGCCGCCCGAAAGCGACTCGTCGCACACCCTGACATCGGACGACGAGTCGTCGGACAGACCGTCGTTGGACGACGTGCCGCCGGAGGATATGCCGCCGGACGACCTGTCGTTGGACGAGCGGAAGCAGCGGATGCGGCGGCGGCTGGAGCGATTGATCGGTATCGCGGCCACCGAAGGCAATGCCCTCCTGCCGCTGCGCAACGGGGATGAGATCTTCCCCGCGATGCTGGAGAGCATCCGCAACGCGGAACACACGGTCGACATGATGACCTTCGTGTACTGGCGCGGCGACATCGCCCGCCAGTTCGCCGAGGCGTTGGCCGACCGCGCCCGCAACGGAGTACGGGTGCGGCTGCTCCTGGACGGCTTCGGCAGCCGGCTCATCGAGAAGGACCTGCTCGACCTCATGGACCGGGCCGGGGCCGAGGTCGCCTGGTTCCGCAAGCCGCTGTACCTCTCCCCGCTGAAGCAGAACCACCGCTGCCACCGCAAGGTGCTGGTCGTGGACGAGTCGGTGGCCTACACCGGCGGTGTGGGCATCGCCGAAGAATGGTGCGGAAACGCGGGCAGCACCGACGAGTGGCGTGACACCCACGTCCGGGTGAGCGGTCCCGCCGTGGACGGCATCGCAGCCGCGTTCTCACAGAACTGGGCCGAGTGCCACGACTCCCTCTTCGACACCCACGACCGCTTCACCACGCACTCCCCGCAGGGCGACTCCGTGGTGCAGGTCGTGCGCGGCTCGGCCAGTTTCGGCTGGCAGGACATGCAGACCCTGATCCGCGTCATGCTCGAATCCGCCCAGGAACGTTTCCGCCTGGCCACCGCCTACTTCGCCCCGGACGCCTACTTCATCGACCTGATCTGTGCGACGGCCAGGCGCGGGGTCGAGGTGGAGATCCTGCTCCCCGGCCCCCACACCGACAAACGGGTCTGCCAACTCGCCGGCCAACACCACTACGAAGAACTCCTCGACTGCGGGGTGAAGATCTTCCAGTACCAGCCCACGATGATGCACGCCAAGATCATCACCGTTGATCAGGTCGCTTCGCTGATCGGCTCAACCAACTTCAACCGCCGCTCCCTCGACCATGACGAAGAGGTCATGCTCGCCGTTCTGGACACGTCGTTCACCGCCACCCTGGACAGCCACTTCGACGAAGACCTAGAGGCCAGCGAACGGATCCAGAAGGGGCGCTGGAAGCGGCGCTCCGCAACGCAGCGCCTGCGGGAGGCGTCCGTCGCCCCCATCCGCAGGTTCCTCTGACCGGGGCCGACGCGAGGTCGGTCCACGTTCCGACCTGACCGCCGCACCGAGGGAACGATTCGTCCCGAGTCGCAGCACGGACACGGGCATGAGCACCCCCGATGCGGGCACCCGTCTCCGCGACGGGTCGTGCTCCAACCTCCCGCGGGGCGCGACCCGTTGGGGCACCACACACCAGACAGCCTGCATGACGAACCGCTCCTCTGCCGCCCGGTAGCCCCGGACGGCTCCGAGAAAGGACACCCCTACCTTGCCGTGGCAACTCCTCCTCGAACAGGTCAGGTACGCCGGTCTCTACGCCACCCCGGACGAGGGCGAACAGGCCCTACGAGCGGTGCTGACCGTTCTCGGCGGCCAGCTGGCCGGTGAGGAGCGCGCCGAGCTCGCCAAGCTCCTCCCCGAGGAGGCGGAGCAACTGCTCCTGGAACAGCGTCCGCTCGCCGAGCCGCTGAGCGCGCCCGCGTTCGTCGGCGCCGTCGCCTTCCGACTCGCGCCCACCACCTCTCCCCAGGCGCGTTGGGCAACCAGCACCGTCCTCACCCTCATCGCCCAGTGCGCGGGCCGCCCCCTCACGCGCCGGATCCTCGCGAAACTCCCCCAGGGGCACGCGGTCCTGTTCGGTCACACAGGGTTCACCCCCACCGCAGCGGCGGCCTGAGGGCGGATCGTATGGAATTGCTCCTGAACGCTCGGTGATCCGCGGTATGCGATCCGCCTGCCCCCTTCAACAAAATTGGTGCAGACCACTTGTCGATGATCGTGGCGTGCGGATAGCTTTCGTCCGGGTCGGCCGGGCAGATCACTGCGCTGCCGGCGGACCACGGGGAGAAGAGCTGCCACCGGATCACCCATCGCACCGCACCTTCAGGAGTTGTGATGACCTTGAGAAGAAGTGCTGCCAGCGTCCTCGCCGGTCTCGTCACCCTCGGCACCGTCATGTTCGCGGGTGCCAGCTCCGCTTCGGCCTCGATCGGCTACCGTGCGATCGGCGACTACCCGTCGGACGTCACGTGCCATGCCGCCGGCCAAGCCGTGAAGCACCTGTACGGGCCGCTCTACAATTGCACGCCGCACCAGTTCGTCCCCGGTGTCTACACCCTCTGGGTCCGTGTGCTCTGAGTTCGTGCTGCCTCAAGCCCCCACGGCAGAACGCCCCGCCCCCGGAGGTTCGGGAGCGGGGCGTTCCGCCGTGCGGTGGGTCAGCTGTGGGACGCGTACGTAAGGAAGGCGTCCCAAGCCTCCGGGGCCACGGCCAGTTGCGGGCTCTGCCGCAGCTTGGAGTCCCGGACATGGATCGTGGTGGGGCAGGCGGCGACCTCGACGCAGTCGCCCTGACTACCACTGCTGTAGCTGGACTTGTGCCAGGACATCGCCACCTCGACGCAGTCATCGCCCTGCGAGCCGCTGTAGCTGCTCTTGAACCAGGCCAGTTCGGACGTGCTCATAGCGTTCCTCGCAATCGCTTCAACAGGCCCAAGGAGTCCTCGGGGGTCAGGGCCTGTGAGCGCATCTTCGCATAGCGTTGATGAAGACGGCTGACCTCTTTCGGGTCGGAAATGAGGCGTCCGTTTTCCTGGCCTTCCGAGTAGCCGAACCACCGGTTGTCCGGGGTCTCCGCCAACTGGAGTGGTCCGTCCAGACCCGCGTGGACCGGCTGCCTCAGCGGCATGAGCTGCAGTTCCACGTTCCAGTTGCGCTCGATCAAGCCCAACAGGTGGTCGTACAACTCACGTGTTACGGCGTCCCCTCCGGTGTGCCGTTCCAGCACCGCCTGTTCCACGATGAAGCTGAATGACGTTGGCGGTTTCCTGCTCGTGGACAGTAGGTCGTGACGAGCGAGTCGAGCCGCGATCCGCTGGTCCATCGTCTCCGCGTCCGGCAGGGGCGGCACGCTGAACGTCACCGCCCGCGCATACCCCTCCGTCTGCAACAACCCCGGCACCACCCGGCACTCGTAGGTGTTGAGGCTCACCGCCTCTGCCTCCAGCTTGGCCCACTGGCGGAACCAACTGGCCAGACCTGGTTGGCGGGAGAGGTGACGGGCTGCGCCGCGCAGGGCTCCGAAGGCGTCCAGGATCTCTTCCGCACGTTCCACGAAGTCCGGTGGCGGGAAGCGGCGGCCCTGTTCGATGGAGGCGATGGTGGGGACCGAGTAGCGGACCCTCGGGGCGAACTCCTCCTGGGTCAGGCGCGCCCGTTTGCGGAACGCTTTGACGACCTCGCCGAACGCCCTGAGGCTGTCCGATGTCTCCGGTTCACCGCCGGCGGCGAGGCCGCCCGCACCCGTACCGTCCGTCATTCCAGACACCTCCCGCGCGACCGTTGTTCTCCGTATCCAACGCGTCAACACGGCCATGTTCACGGGCGGTTACCACTACCGTCCAGGGCCCGGACCCGTACGCTGCTCCCGCGTACCAGCTGCTGGGAGCTCGTTCCAGCAGGTCAGCGGCGTACGTACGGAGTTGCCTGACATGAGCAGACCACAAAAGCGCAACCATCGCACATATGTGCACTCCATCACCCGGTGTGGGCGGGTCCGAATGCGGGGCGACCGGCGCGGAGGTTACGGGCAGTGGGTCCTACGGTTGCTTCCCCAACCCCTACGGTGGTTCAGCGTAGGGGCGGTCGATCTGGTGAACACCGCTGGCCAACGGGCAGATTGGCGCCATGCCAGCTTCTCCCTTCCCCAACACCGACGCGACCGCAAACGTCTTCCGGGAGCGGTTCACCTCTTCACCGTTGGGCGCCCGATTGGCTCGTCGCCTCGCGGGCTACCGACTCCAGGACTGGGGTGTCCCCGCCCACTCCGCCATGGGTGACATCGCGGCCCTCCTCATCGCGGAACTCGCCGCGAACGCGGTGACCCACGGCCGGGTGCCCGACGCGGACTTCGAGTTGGAGATCTCGCTCACGCCCGAACTGCTGCGGATCGATGTCTCGGACAGTCACACACAGCGGCCCCCGGAACCCGGAGCACTGGTCGCAGCACGGCTCGACCAGGACTGCGGGCGGGGGCTGATGCTGGTGGAAGCGCTCGCCGACCGGTGGGCGGTGGTCGATCGGTCTCCCCTGGGGAAGACCGTGCGCGCCGAAGTGGACCGACGACGCTGACCGCTGACGTCCGGCGGGTGCTGTTCGGCGGGTGCTGTTCCACGACCGTACGAGCTCACCCGCCGGTCACGGTCCGTACGGGCCTACTCGCCGCGGGAGTCCCGGATCGCGTTCACCAGGCCGGTGACGAGGTTCGCCCGCTCCTCCATCGCGTCGATCACCAGATACTCGTGATCGGCGTGGGCTCCACCGCCCACCGCTCCCAGGCCATCGAGCGTGGGCACTCCCAACGCGCCCGTGAAGTTGCCGTCGCTGCCGCCACCGACCGCCTTGCCCAGGATGCCCGGTTGGATGCGCTGCGCCATCGCGAACAGTTCCGCCGATGCCGACTCCGGCATCGGCGGCCGGCCCACCGCCCCCCGGACGACGATCTCCGCCTCGTCCAGGTGCGGGGCGAGTGACGCCATCCACGTCTCGACGCGCGTCTTCTCCTCGGCCGATTCGACGCGGACGTCGACCAGTACCGTCGCCTCCGCGGGAATCACATTGTCCGTGGTTCCCGCGGACGCCACCGTAGGCGTCACCGTCGTGCCGATCTCGGGCCGGCTCAGTGCCGAGATATCCAGCACCTGGTGGGCCGCTTCGATCAGGGCGTTCACCCCGGCTTCGGGCTCCAGCCCCGCATGGGCCGCCCGCCCCTTGATGGACACCTCGAAGGTGCCGCACCCCTTGCGTCCCGTCTTCAAACCACCGTCATCGGCGGCGCCTTCGAACACCAGCACAGCACCGCAGGCACGGGCCCGCTCCTCGATCAGGGCACGTGAGGTACGCGATCCGACCTCCTCATCGGCGGTCACCAGGATCTCCACACCCGACAGGTCGTCCAGCGCCGCCAAGCCGTGAACGGCCTGCACCAGACCACCGAGCATGTCGAAGACTCCCGGGCCCGTCGCCCGCCCGTCCGCCACCCGGAACGGGCGGCTCTCCAGCGTGCCCAGCGGGAAGACCGTGTCATGGTGACCGAGGATCAACACCCGGGGCTCGCCACCGCCCTCCCAGCGCACGTGTGGTCCGGCCTTGCCCTCCACCAGAACGGCCTGCCCACCGAGTCGGTTCTCGATGAGCGCCGCGACCGCGCGGGCCGACGCGTCCAAGGCAACGAGATCACGTGACGGGGACTCGACCTCGACGAGCGTCCGCAGGTCCTCGATCATCGCGTCAACGCTCACAGCAGCGCTCTTGTGCATCGTCATGCCACCAAGATACGGGCCCTGCGCCGTTCGACAGGGCCGCCACCGAACCGGCCCGGCCCCCGACGCAGGGCGTTCCTCCTGGATCACCCTGTTGACCGGACCGATACAGAGGACGGCGAGGTGGAGTGGGTGGCGGGCCTGTCATAGGCAGTGGATAGCCTGCGGGAATGAGCAACGCGATATGGGCTGCCCTGGCAGCAACACCCCTCCCGGAGGTCAGGCGCCGTGCGGCCGTCATGGACGAGCTCGCCGAGGTCCAACCGGTGGTGGTGACCGGCGCGCACCGGCTGGGCTGGAACGACCGGGGCGGCCAGTCCGCGGTCTGGTACTTCGCGGAGGACGGCCGCGTACTGCTGCTGACGTTCGACCACGAGGCGTCGCTGAATCTGTACGCCGAAGAGGATTTCGCCCTTCAGGAGTCCTTCTACGAAGGCGTCCCCGAGTCCCTCGTCGCCCTGGTCCGCGACCGTCCCGAGAACTACGAGTCGCTGAACCTCACGGACACCGCGACGGGCCGCACGATCCACTACGCGGGCGGTGTCTTCTGGTACGACGGCACGCAGTGGCACGTGTCCGACGGTTCGGCGGAGTACTGCCGCCGAACCGACACGGACCTCTTCGGTGAGTCCGGCTTCGACTACTGCCTGAACGTCTACCGCTTCGGCGAGGACTTCACCCCGGAGGCCGTCATGGCCCTCCGGGAACTGGACGGCGAGTACGAGGACGACAACGAGAGGGAAGCCGACCTGGCCGCTCTCCGCGAGGTCTTCGCCCGGCACGGCTAGGACGGCTCTCCTCGCGCACCCGCTCTTCTTGCCGAGCCGTCCCGTTGCCGAGCCGTCTGGTTGCCTAGCCGTCTGGTTGCCTAGCCGTCTGGTTGCCTAGCCGTCTGGTTGCCTAGCGCTCCAGGAGGAAGGCGGCCTGCGGATACGGTCGGCCGTTGACCTGGATCTGAACGAGATGACCACCCGGGTGGTAGCGCCGGGTGGTGATCGGCTTGAAGGAGTGCCGGCGCGTGGCCCGCCAGGTCTCACCGGGGCCGAGCGTCCGCGTGGTGAGCTTGAACACCTTGGGGGTGAGGCTGCCATTGGCCTTGCGGTGGTGGATCACATAGTCGATGACCACTTCGGCGGCCTGCTCGGAGGCATTGGTCACCGCCCAGTCGAACACCAGATGATCGCCGACCCGGATCTCAGGAGTGGTGATGTGCGGACCCTCCACGACGACGGGGAGGTCCGGGGAGTGCCCGAGGAGGGTCAGGGCCGCGGGGTCACCCGACTTGATCAGCGTGCGCAAGCCGTGGCGCACCACGCGGTCGGTGGTGGCCTCGGGCGCTGCCAACCAGCGGGCCGCCACCTCGACGGCCAACGCGGGATGATCACGGCTGATGTCGTTGAGGTGGTTGGAGACGGATCTGCGGACGTACTCGGACTCGTCCCGGTAGAGCGCGTCGAGGACGGGGACCGTTGGGGTCGGGTCCTGGATGAGCGCGGGAATCTGGGGTGCCCAGGGCAACCGTGGGCGGGTTCCCTCGCTCGCCAGCCGGCGGACATGGGGGTCGGGGTGAGTGGTCCAAGGCGTCATGGCCTTGAGCGCCCGATCCAGATCGGCGATGAGGAAGGGGCGGACACCGGTCTCAGCGGTGAGCCGCGGCGTGAGCTCCGCCAGCAGGTCAAGCGCGGGTTCAAAGGCATCAAGACCCCGTACGGAGACCGCTTCCGCGATGGGATAGATCATCCAGCCGGTGAACTCATCGTCCCCCAGCGCGGTGTGCAGGACCCGGGCGAAGGTCGGGTAGTCGGTGGGGAGGTCGGCGAGAACGGCATCCCTGATCGCGGTGACGCGTCCGGTGAAGCTCAGCCCGTCGAGCCGATCGCCGCAGGTGCGGACATGTGCGGCGGTGACATCGTGGCCCGTACGCAGGAGACATCGGGCCAGGGCTGCGGTGGTTTCGGCGTTGAGTAGGCGCTCTGCCAGGGACACGGACTCGGTTCTCCTCGTGTGCGGATCGTGCGGTACTGGGTGCGATCCTGCCGCACCACGAGTGAGTGTCGGCAATGCGCCGGGGCAACGCATTGGCCATGCCCTCGGTGAGCGGTCGGGCCCGTTGCGGTGTGGAGGCGTTGCGCTTCCCCGCTCGGCTCAGCGCATGATCGTACCGATGGACGACCGGATACCGCTCGTGCCTCCCGCTTCCGCGTCGCCGGCACTGTTGTGCTCGGTGCCACCCTCGCGACCGGCGCTCGGGGTGCCGCAGAACTGGGCCTCCAACGTTTCGAGCATCCCCGTGGAGCTCCAGTCCCCGTTGAGGTTGAAGGCGAACGCATGGCGACCGTCCCCGGTCGTCGCCGCGTACGAGAGCGAGCCGATCCAACCTCCCCCGTGGCCCCACAACGTCTTGCCGCAACTCGCCGTGAGGCGTTCGAGACCGAGTCCGTAATCCGAGCCGGGGGGCGTGGTCTTCATCGCCTTCAACTGGCGCGGTGAGAGCAGCTTCCCCTTCATCAGCGCACTGTAGAAGCGGTTCAGATCGCCCGCGTTGGAGATGATGTCGCCCTCGGCCCAGGTCTGGGACGCGTTCTGCAAGGTGATGTCGTAGATCTTGGTGGCGGCCGGATCGCGCGACAGCTTGGAGTACGCCCGGCTGCTCGGCCGTGGCATGAGCGAACTGTTCCCCGGCATGACGGTGGCCCGCAGCTTCAGGGGTTTGATGATGCGGTTGCGGACCTCGCGCTCATAGGTACTGCCCGTGACCTCTTCCATGATCAGCGCGGCCAGCACGTAGTTGGTGTTCGAGTACGCGTACTCGGTGCCGGGAGCGGACGTCGGAGGGTTGGACATGGCGGCGGCGACCGCGACCTGGGGTGTCCGGGTCTCGAAGCGGTGCTGGTAGAACCCGGGATCGAGGTACTTCGCCGCATAGGCGGGGTCGTTGATGAAGTCGAAGACACCGCTGGTGTGGTTGAGCAACTGGCGTACGGTGATCTTCCGCCCGTCATGGCCCTGACCGCGCACCACCCCGGGCAGCCAGGTCTCTACCGTGTCGTCGAGGTCCAGACGTCCTTCGGACTCCAGTTGGAGCATGACGGTGGCGACGAACGTCTTGGTGATGCTGGCGACACGGAACCGGTCGTTCGCTCCGCGCGGGGCTCCCGTCTTCAGGTTTCCGACGCCCGCCGTGCCCTGCCACACACCGTCTTCGGTCAGTGCCTGTGCCGTGACACCCGGGATGCCACCGCGGACGATGGCTTCCATCGCCTGTTGTGTTTCCCGGTGTGCGGTGCGGTCCGGATCGTGCCCGGAGTCGTCCGAACGGGCCTGCGCCGGTGCGGTGAAGACGGAGGCGGCAAGCGCCGCCGCCATCAACCCCACCACGCTCGTACGCGTTCTACCGGGTCGTACTGCCATGCGCCACTCCCTACGGTTCGCTGCGCCGCGGGCCTGAGTGGACCGCGCGGTCGCGATGCGGTCGGTCCTGTTGGGTCGGAACCGCCCACATCGCAACAGACCGCGAACGGGGAGGAGATGGTTGATCCCCGGAGAGAAGTCGGACACCGGTCCCCGGGTCTCCGGGTCTCCGGGTCTCCGGGTCTCCGGGTCTCCGTGAAGCGGGGTGGAACCCGGGGGCGGCATCGGCGGTCGACCCGGGCCCCGCCCTGATCGTGGGAGCCGGTTGGAGTGGCAGCGGCCGACCTGGGTCGCTGACGCATCCGGCTACAGGACGAACACTCCGATCAGCATGACCGCGGCCAGTGCCGTGAGGCCCTGGACGAGCGTGGCCGCCGTATGCGCCCGGTAGGCGGTCTTGACGTCCATGCCGGAGAACTGCGAGACGACCCAGAAGTAGGAGTCGTTGACATGGCTCACCACCATCGAACCCGCTCCGATCGCGAGGACCGCCATCACCTGACCGATCGGGATCGATCCGAGGCTGCCGTCCAGGCCCAGCGCGGGCAACAGGGGCTGGGCCAGGGTGGAGGTGATGATCAGGGCCGCGGTGGTGCTGCCCTGTGCGGTCTTCAGCAGCGCCGCGAGGGCGAAGAGGACCAGCAGCGCGGTGATGCCGCTGACCGCCGAGCCGTCACCGATGAGGGTGCCGATGTAGTCGGCCATCGGGGTGCCCTTGATCACCGCGCCGAAGGCGCCGCCCGCACCGGTGATGACCAGGATCGGAGCTGCGTCCACGAGCCCTTCGGCGACCCAGGTGGTGAGCGCCTTCGCGTCCAGCTTCTTCGGCAGCAGCAACAACGCCAGGAGCACACCGATGAGCAGCGCGTTGACCGGGGCGCCGAGGTCCTTGAGCAGGCTGCCGAAGGCGCCGTCGATCACGGTGCCGTCCCCCGACGGGAAGGCGGCGACCGAGCCCACGGCCATCAGCACGATCGGCAGGAGGATGGGGGTCAGGGCGCGGGACAGGCTGGGCAGGTGGTCGAACTGCTCCTTGTACTCCTCGAACGTCTGCTTGGCGTCGGGGAGCTTGCTCTCCAGGTTGCCGGTGCGGCGCAGTGCCCACGCCAGTCCGGCGAGTGCGGCGACGAGCGATACGGGGATCGAGAAGAGGATGACCCAGATCAGGCCGTCGGAGCCGATGCCGACGTTGCCGGCGGCTGCGATCGGGCCGGGGGTGGGCGGCACGAAGGTGTGGGACGCGTACAGGCCGGTGGCGAGGGCGGTGCCCAGGACCACGGGGTTCTTGCCGGTCTTACGGGCGATCGAGCGTTGGAGGGGCGAGAGCACCACATAGCCGGAGTCGCAGAAGACCGGGATGGAGACGACCCATCCGATCAGGGACATGGCTATCGCGGGGTGGCGTTTGCCCACCACCTTGAGCACCGCTTCGGCGAGGGTGACGGCTGCGCCGGTGCGCTCCAGCACCTTGCCGATGATCGTGCCGAAGAGGATCACCAGACCGATGCTGGCCAGGATGGCGCCGAAGCCCTCGGCGATGGTGGTGCCGAGCTTGTCGACGTACGCCTGGTCCGAGCCGGTCGCGGCGCCGATGCCCATGGCGACCAGGCCGAACCCGTAGGTGGCGAGGACGATGGCCAGGAACGGGTGCATCTTGAACCGGCCGCACAAGATGATGATCAGGCCGATGCTCGCTGCCAACGCAGCGAGCAGGGCGGGTCCGGCGGTGCTCATGGGACTCCTTGCGGGGACAGGAACGGCGTTGCGGGTACGGGGACGGGGGGAGCCGGCCCCCAAGGGGACGGGAGCCCTCTGGACTGTCGGTGGGAAGCGTTGTGTCGGTGGGAAAACGGCGTGCCGAGGACAGCGGTGTGTCAGTGGTGCCGGCGTTCTCGGTGTGCCGGTGTGTGGGTGGTGTCGGTGTGTCGGTGTGAACGGTTGTAGTCGAGGAGCGGGGTGGGTCCCGTCGGCGGTTCTTTGTCAGGCGGAACGCAGACGTACGGCCTGTTCGGCGGCGGCGGCCAGCAACTGCGCCGCCGACTCGGTCATCGCCGCGAGGGTGCGGGGGCCGTCCGCGATGCTGAGTGCGGCGGTCAGACCGATCCGGTGCAGCTCGTCGATCGGATGGACGATCTCGCCGGCGAGGGCCACGGCGGGCACACGGCGTTCTCGGGCGAGCCGGGCGACGACGGAGACGACCTTGCCCGCGGCGCTCTGTCGGTCGAGTCTGCCTTCGCCGGTGATCACCAGATCGGCGCCGTCGAGCGCCGCCGGCAGCCCGACGGTGTCGGCGACCAGTTCACAGCCGCGTACGGGCTCGGCCCCCAGCACGGCGACCATGCCGCCGCAGGTGCCACCGGCCGCTCCGGCACCGGGCAGATCGTGCACCCGTACCCCGAACTGTGCGGCGAGCACATCGCCGAAGCGGGCCAGCGCGTCGTCGAGTTGCCTCACCTGTTCGGGAGTGGCGCCCTTCTGCGGGCCGAACACCGCGGCTGCGCCTTCGGGGCCGACCAGCGGGTTGGTCACATCGCAGGCGATGCGGAAGCGGGTGCGTCGCACGGAGTCCTTGACCGCGCCGACATCGATGCGCGCCAGGTCGGCGAGCGCGGCACCGCCAGGGGGCAGCTCGCGACCGTCGGCATCTTCAAACCGCACGCCGAGCGCGCGCATCAAACCGGTACCGCCGTCGGTGCTGGCGCTGCCGCCGATGCAGACGAGCAGGTCACGTGCGCCCCGTTCGATGGCATCGGCGATCAGTTCGCCCGTACCGGTGGTGTCGGCGCGCAGGGCGTCCCGTTCGCCTTCGGCGAGCAGTGGAAGTCCCGATGCGGCGGCGAGTTCCACCACTGCGGCCCCGCCCTCGCCGGAGAGCACATAGCGGGCGGGTACGGGACGGCCGAGGGGACCGGTGGCGGTCAGGGTGACTTCCTGGCCTCCGGTGGCACCGAGGATGCAATCGAGGGTGCCTTCGCCGCCGTCGGCCATGGGGACCCGTACCACCTCGGCGTCCGGCAGGGCACGGCGTACGCCCGTCTCGATCGCGGCACAGACCAGGGAGGCCGAAAGACTGCCTTTGAACGAGTCGGGAGCGATG
The DNA here is from genome assembly GCF_040638655.1 of Streptomyces sp. NPDC005963. Taxonomy (NCBI): domain Bacteria; kingdom Bacillati; phylum Actinomycetota; class Actinomycetes; order Kitasatosporales; family Streptomycetaceae; genus Streptomyces; species Streptomyces sp. NPDC005963. Next base: position 136,506 of record NZ_JBEXVD010000007.1, read on the forward strand.
ACCACACGCACGGAACCAGGCCCTTCGGGAGGAGTGAGCACATCCGGGGAGTCCGACGAGCTGTGTCGGAAACAGCCGTATCGGAACTGATGAGCTGTGTCGTAACCAGCTGTGTCGGAACTCTAGGGACTGGGGCGCCCGGTCAGTATTGGCCCGGATGACGAACTTTCCTCCTCCGTGCACACCTGCATTTGTGCATGGTGCACAGGACGGTTCGGGAGCATGTGGCCGTCATCCGCTGGTTCAGTCGAGCTCGGTGAGGTGCAGGGCGACCTGGAGGACGACGGCGTCCTGGAAGGACCGGGGGTCGCGCGAGGTGAGGTCCTCGATCCGGCCCAGCCGATAGGCGAGCGTGTTGCGGTGCACATTGAGGGCCTGGGCGGCGTCGGTGATGCTGCAGTCCCGGGCGAAGTACACCCACAGGGTGTGTCGGAGCTCGGCGGAGAGCGGGCCGAGGATCCGCTCGGCGGTGGCGTGCCGGGTGTCGATCTCGATCCGGGCGAGCAGTGCGGGAAGCTCCAGGTCCGACAGGCGCACCTCGCCGACCAGCTTGCGGCGCATCGCGAACCTGGCCTGCCGGGTGCGTTCCACCAGTGCGGCGAAGTCCTCCGCCCGGCCCGCGTCGAGGACGCCGATGTCCGTGCGGCTCTCGCACAGGGCCGACAACCTGCGGCGCAGGGCGACGGCCGCGGTCCCCCCGGCGACGGCCCACACCGCACCCTCGGCGTCCGCCGCGACCAGTACGGCCGCCTCATCGACTTCGAGCCAGCGGTACAGCTCGCGGGGGTCATCGGCCGAGTCCTGCTGTCCGCAGTGCAGGACGAAGAGCGTGTACGGAGGCTCCACCCGGCAGCCGGCGAGCTGCTGACGCTGCCGCCAGCTCTGCACGGTGAGCCGTCCGGCCACCAGGTCCTCGACGATCTGCTGCCGCACCCGGTGCCGCCAGCCCGCCTCACCGAGGAACGCCTGTTGCATGACCATCACCTCGGCGAGGTGGGCGATCGCCCGGGCGATCTCGCCCACGTCCCGCGGCTCACCGCTGACCCCGACGACTCCCACGATCTCGTCGTCCAACCGCAGGGGCAGGTTCACACCGGCCCGGGTGCCGTGGAGGGCCCGGGCCTCTTCCCCGGTGACGGAGAAGGGCAGTCCCGTCTCCAGTACCCGTCGGGCACCCTCGTGGAGGCTTCCCACCCGCGATCGATCACCGCTGGCGGTGATCACGCCTCGCTCATCCATGATGTTCACATTGACCCCGAGGCGGCCGACGATGTCGTCGACGATGGCCTGAGCGGTGGTGCCGGCAATCATCGGGCCAAGATACCCGCGCTGCCGACGTGCCCCGGGGTTCGTGCAACGCACCGAATCCCCGTCTCGACCGAGAGCCCCCCGCGCGGTGCGGACCAGGCCGGGTCGGCATTCGGGGCAGCGCCCGTCGACCCGGCGTGATCCCCGCGTACGGATTCAGCTGACGATGTCGTAGATCCCGCACTGCGCGGACGGGGAGGCCACCACGAAGGCGGGCCCGCACCCCACGACGATGCGCGGGGCCTGCTCGGTGGTGATGATGATGTCGCCGAAGTCGTGCGCGGAGGCGGTCGAGGCGCCGGCGATGCCGGCGACGGTGAGCGCGAGGGCGGCCAGCAGGGTACGCATGTGCATGGATCGGTCCCTTGGTCGTGATGAGCCATCGAGGGTGGACGTCGAGCGGACACTACCGACGGCGGGGCGGGCTCCCGATCACGCTGCGCCGGTACGGCACCCGATCGGCCCCATCACCACGGGAGTGAGGTCCTGCCGCGGGCTGGGCCAGGACCTCGCTCCGGTGCATCGGAGAGCTACTCGACCGTCCGGGCGAAGCGCGCCCAGTCGGTGAACTCCCAGTCCCAACGCCGGCAGACCCGCTCGCGCGGCAGGTCTTCCTGCGAAGGATCGAGGAGCATCAGCGCGACATGGCGCCCATCGCCGACGATCACCGCGAGCAGATAGCCGCCCCGGGTCGTCAGCATCAGTGACATCTCGTTGTTCGTCATGGCGAACCGAGCGTCCGGGCGGTCGACCTTCTTGACCTCGATACGCACGGGTCGCCCTTGAGCGTCGATGCCGTCGAGGTCATAGCCGACGTTCTGTCCGCTGACGTCCTTCAGGCTCCAGCCACGGCCGTTGAGGAACTCCATGGTGGCGATCTCGGCGGTGCGCCAACGGGCCAGGACCGCGGGCAGGGAGCCGTCCGCAGCCGGCCCCGCCTTGGTCGCGGACACCACCGGGGCCGTGGGGGCGGACGGGGGCGCAGTGGGGGCCGCCGCTTCGACGAGTTCGCTTTCGACCGGGGTCAGCTTGCGGCCGTGGGTCCGGGCGAGTTCCTGGAAGTGCCCGCCCAATCGGCTCTGGAGCGGCTCGGACAGCCCTTCGCTCCCGCGTTGCGAGAGCATCGCCGACAGGTCCAGGGTTTCCAGTCCGAGGACGGCCTTGACCGCCCTCGCCGCCGGCTGGTTGCCCTGGGTGTAGAGCGCGGTGGGCGCCCCCTCGGGAAACACGGTCGCCACGTCGTCGGGCTCCAACAGGACACTGGAGTACGCGAACGGCGGCCGCTGCGTCGTCATCTCCTGGCGGAGCGCGCTGACCAGCAGCTTGCTGGCCGATGCGCCGGGGGACACCAGCAGATTGCGGATGTCCTCGCCCTCCAGGACCAGGTGCCACAGCCGTTCGAAGACCGGATCACCCGGGGTGCGCAGCCGATCGGCGATGACCCGTGCGGCATCCGCGAGTACCTGTCGGGTCGATTCGTCGGCGACCACGGCATGGGTGCGCGACGGATCGGTGAGGAGGTCTCCGGAGATGACGACCGGCAGACCAACCTCGTCATCGAGGGGCAGGAAGCATGCCAGTCGGCCGCGCACTCCGGTGAGCGTCATGGCACGGGCGTTCAACGGGACGGCCACGGTCGCCCGGCCGTGCCGGAGCACCCCGAACCTGGCCTCGCCCTCTGCCAGGCGAAGGACGATGCCCGAGGTGTCGCGCTCGATGTGGACATCGTGCTGGCCCGAGTCGGAGCTGATCTCGATGCGCTGCACGTTCCGCAGGAAGAGGGCGCTGATCGGGTCGAGGGCGTCGAATCCGGCATCGGCTTCGGGGCGGCAGGTCACGGTGAAGACGGCACCGTGTGTGGGCTCGCCGCGGTGGATCTCGGACGGTATGCGGATCAAGGGGATGGCGTCGGCGCTCGACTCCCCCAGCAGGGCGGCCGATGCGGTGCGGTCGAAGGCGAAGCCCAGTTCACCGGAGCGCACGTCGATCCGCGTCGCGACCGCGGCCAGCGATTTGAAGCCGATGCCGCGGTAGCCGATCGAGTCCCCACCGCGCGTCTTGGTGGAACTCGCGCTGCGACACAGCGCTTCGACGTCCGCGGCATCGAGGAGCCGCCCGTCGTTGGTCCACCGGAAGCGCCCACCGCCGAGAGCTTCGATGCGTACGGTGCCGGAGCCCGCGTCGTCGGAGTTCTGGAGCAGTTCGTACGGCACGCGATTGCGGTAGGTCTCGGCGAGCAGTCCCTCCATGCGTGCGATCTCGCCGAAGAGACCGGGCGCCTGGGTGTGTTCGCGGACCAGTGCGGCCTGAAGTGCGGTGAGCCGCGAGAGGAGCTCGCTCACAGGTCTTCCGCGTCCACGAGTCGGACGACGACACGGGCGGGCTGACCCGCGTACTCGTCGAGGTCGTCACCGACGTCCGCGATCCAGCGCGGCTGGCGTCCCGGGAGCTTGGCCCCGTCCGTGACGGCGATATGTCCGTAGAAGCTGACCTCGGACTTCTGGAGGAGGAACCCGGCCTCGTCGAGGACTTCCACCACCAGACCGGGCAGTGCCACCTCGAAGGGGCACTCGTCTTCGAGGGTCGCGTCCTCATCGCGCCAGTCCTCGGCCGCGAGGTGGTCGGCGAGCAGTTCCCGGGCCGTGCCGAACTCGGCGGACCCTTCGAGATGGACCCGCAGCACCTTGTCGTACGCGTCGCGAAGGATGTGGGCGCTGCTGGTGTTGAGCCGCAGCCGCACCGACTCGTGGGTGGTCTCGTCCAGCACGTCGATGGGCAGGGCGGTGACGTTCGTCGGGGGCAGGTTCAGCCCCGAGTCGATCTCCTCCAGGTCGAAGGCGGTGAGGCGCAGGGCGATGTCCTCGGGCGCGAGGGGCTTCTTGCACTCCCACGACGTGCTCTTGAGGGAGATCCGCTGGGGGCGCTTGCTCACCTTCTTCACGGACTCCAGGACGACGCGTTCGTACCGCGGTGCCGCGGGGGAGTCCTCCCGACGGCTCAGGGCCATCAGCAGGGGCGGTGCGTAGTCGCTGCCGCTGAAGCGGTCCGTCCAGTCCTCGGGGAGGAACCGGACCGTGCCGGATACGGCAATCTCCTGGTAGTGGTCCTTCTTGCCGTAGCTCTTGGTGACCAGGCGCGCTTCGACTTCGTCGATCTGCCATCCCACCAGGGACAGAGAAAGGTCGTCGATCTCGATGCCAAGCGTCTGAACCGTCTTGTCGCTCACTGTCCTGCTCGCCCTCCCCGCGATGTTCCACACTGCTCGTGCCATTCGATCTGGCAACCGGACGATACCGCCTGTATGGGTCGTTCAGACCGGTGGGTGACGGCGGGGATCGTCAGCTCGGTGAAGCTCGGTCGGCGGGAGTGTTCCCGGATGTGTCGACGCCCGTGCGGAGGACTCGGTTGTTGGGCCCGGGGCGGAGTTCGAGCGCGTTCCCGCGAGGGGTAGGTTGCTGGGGATGAGGCCCCACGACGCATCCCCGCACACCGTGATCGAGCGACGGTGACGACCATGCCGACAGATGAGACGGCAGGTCCGGCAGGCCGTCCGCACCTGCCGGAGGACCCCTCCCCCGGTCTCGTCATCTTTCTCAACGGCACGTCGAGTTCGGGCAAGTCGAGCATCGCCCGCGCACTGGCCGCCCAGCTCGACGATCCCTGTTTTCATCTGCCGGTGGACGCCTTCCACGCCATGCGGTCGCAACCCGAACTCGCACCCGATCGGCTCCCTGATGTCCTCAGACGGACCTGGTTGGGATATCACCGTGCGGTGGCCGGCATGGCCGCTGCGGGCAACACCGTCATCGTCGACCACGTACTGAGCGAGCCGTGGCGCCTGTGGGACTGCGTGGCGCTCTTTCGGCCGCAGGACGTCGTCCTCGTCGGTGTGCACTGCCCGCTGCCCGAGTTGGAACGCAGGGAACGGGCCCGGGGGGATCGCCCACCGGGCTTGGCCGCCCGGCAGTACACCCGTGTCCATGCGCACGGACTGTACGACCTGGAGTGCGACACCGGCAGCACGGGCCCGGACGAGTGCGCCCGGACGATCAAGGACTTCCTGTCGGACCGTCCCACCCCCACCGCCTTCGAACGCCTGGCGGCGCTCGGCCCCGACGCCCGGTGAGCTCGTTGCGTTGGATCCTGGTGCACCTCATCGAGGAGTACGCGCGTCACAACGGTCACGCCGATCTGCTGCGGGAGCGGATCGACGGCGTCACGGGCGCCTGAGTCGCTGGCCCCGCCGGGTGGTGTGACCCTCCGTCCCGTCGCCGCCCCGGTTCCCTTACGCTCCGAGTCCTGGGGGAGGGAGCCTGAACGTGGGACGTCGGGAGAAACCGTTGGAGCCGGACGCGGGGCCGGTACAGCGCTTCGCATCCGAGTTGAGGGAGTTACGCCGTGCGGCGGGGGGACCGACCTATCGGGCGATGGCGAAGAGTTGCCCGTACTCGGCGCCCACGCTCTCCATCGCGGCGGCCGGTGAACGCCTGCCCTCGCTCGCGGTGACGCTCGCCTATGTCGCGGCCTGCGGTGGGGACGCGGAGGTGTGGGAGAAGCGTTGGCACATGGCAGCCACCGACGAGGCCGATCACACACGCGACGACGGCACCCACGCCCCGTACCCGGGCCTGGCGCGCTACGAGTTGGCGGACAGCGACCACTTCTTCGGCCGGGACGGACTCGTGGCCGATCTGGTGGAACTGATCGGGCGCCGCCCCTTCGTCGCGCTCGTCGGAGCGTCCGGCAGCGGGAAGTCATCACTGCTGCGGGCCGGGCTGGTCCCGGCCGTCCGAGCGTCCGGAACCGGACCGTCGGTCATCCGCATCCTCACGCCCAGCCCGCCGCGCATTCGCCCGGGGCTGCTCACCGAGGACGCACTGGTCCTCGTGGACCAGTTCGAAGAACTCTTCACCGTCTGCCGCAACCGGGAGGAACGCAACACCTTCATCCAGACCCTGCTCGACTCCCCTGCCAGGATCGTCATCGCCGTCCGCGCGGACTTCTACGGCCGGTGCGCGGAGCACCCCGCCCTCGCCACCGCCCTGAAGGACGCCGTCCTCCTGGTGGGACCGATGACGTCCGAGCAGTTGAGGGAGGCCGTGGTGGGACCCGCCACCGCGGAGCAACTCACGGTGGAACGGGCCCTGACCGCCCGCATCGTCGCCGACGCGGGCGCCGAGCCCGGTGGGCTGCCGCTGGTGTCCCACGCACTGTTGGAGATCTGGCAACGGCGGCGCGGACGGACCCTCACCGAAGCGGCGTACGAGTCGATCGGCGGACTTCACGGTGCGATCGCCCACACCGCCGAGGGGGTCTTCGCCACCCTCAGCGAACCGGAGGCGCAGGCCGCGCGGGTTCTGTTGCTCCGGCTGATCGCCCCGGGTGAGGCGAGCGCCGACACCCGCCGACCGGCCCAGCGAGCCGAGTTGGAGCTGTCCCCGGAGTGCACCCGGGTGCTGGAACGACTGGTGCGGGCCCGACTGCTCACCATCGACGACCATGCCGTCAATCTGGCCCATGAGGCACTGATCACCGGCTGGCCCCGGCTCCGACGGTGGATCGAAGCCGACCGCGAGACGCTCAGACTGCACCGCAGGCTAACGGAGGCGGCCAGGGTCTGGGAGGAGTTGGGCCGCGATGTGGGTGCGCTGTACTGGGGTGCGCAACTGGAGTCGGCCCGCGAGGCGTTCACGGACTCCGATGCACTCACTCCCGAGGAGCGGTCGTTCCTCCACCTGTCCCTTCGAACCCATGACAACGCCCGCCGGGCGGACGCCCGCGCCGCACGCCGGCTCCGGTTCCTGACCGTCTGCCTCTCCCTGCTGGTCTGTCTCGCCACGGTCGCCGGAGTGGTGGCGTGGTGGCAGAGCGAGGTGAGCGAGCGACGCGCCATCGACGCGGAGGCCCGCCGGGTGGCGCAGATGGCCGACACCATGCGGGACACGGACCCTGCCGCCGCCATCCAGCTGAGCCTGGCAGCCTGGCGGCTCGCCGACCTCCCCGAGACGCGGCGGGCGCTCTTCGCCGCGGGGGCCCAGTCCGAGGTCTCCTCGTTCACTCCGCCGTGGAACTCCGCGCCCGGGTTCTTCGACGGCCAACACCACCTCAGTGCGGACGGCCGGACGGTGCTGAGCCTCGGTGCGAACCACATCGACCGTTGGGACGTGTCGACGGGGAAGCGTCTTCCCCAGCTCAGGTTGGAGCACGAGAAGCGGGGGCGGGTACTGGAGATCGCACCCGATCTACGGACAGCCGCCGTCCGCACTCTGCACGGGGTCCAACTGTGGGACCTGGGGTCGGGCGGTCCCCTGCGCCCGTTGCCGACCTCGCCCCGCAACCCCTCCCCCTCCTGGTTCTCGGATCGCGGACGGTTGTTCGCCCTCCATGAGCCGGGGCGTTCGGTGAAGGTGTGGGACACCAGGTCCGGAGTGCAGGTGCTCGACACGGGCGGCATATGGAGCGCGGTCGACGAACTCCAGTTCTCACCCGACGATCGGCTGATGGCCCTCTGCGCGGACAACAGGTCGCTCCGCATCTGGGACGTCCGCAAGCGCCGCCCACTCGTCACCCCATGGCTCAGCAGCCTCGGCGGCTGCGCAGGAAACACCTTCCGGTTCGCGCCGGACGGACGGACGCTGGCCATCACCACCCCCACCGGTGTCCGGCTCTGGGATCTGCCGTCGGGACGGGAGTCGGCCCGTGTCGGGACATCGCGCCAGTCCGATCTGACGTTCAGTGCCGACGGATCCCATCTGGCGACGCTCGGTGAGGGGGAGATCCTGCTCTGGCGACTCGCCTCCCCCACCGTGCCCGTACTCCGCTTCCCGCTCCAGCGCAGGGATGTCTTCGCCCTCCGTCTGGACATGTCCCGGGGTGTCCTGCGCTATGCGATGGGTCAGAAGCACGGCTTCACGGTGCGCACGATCCACGTCCGCACGCCCACACCCGATGTGGAGCAACAAGTGCCGCTCACGGCGGCGGAGTACAGCCCGGACGGCACCGTGCTCGCCACCGTCAGCGCCGGCCAGTACGAAATCCGCCACGCCGACGGCACACGGTACTGGGGGAAGACAGGGGCCACCCCCCAGGGCTGCGGATCGAACTGTGCGCGTTACATGACCTTCGACCGGCACACGGAGACCTTCGCCCAACTCACCGCATCGGGACGGATCGACGTGTGGAACCTGAAGAACGGCAAACGCAGGCAGACTCCACCGGTACGTGCCGGCGTCACGGCCCTGGCCCTCATCGATCTGTGGGGCAAGGTCGTCGTGTCCCGTTCGTACGGCTACTCGCAGAGTCTGGAGATCCTCTCCCTGCCGCCGGGACGGCCCAAGGCACGGTGGTCGAACCTACTGGTCGGGGTTCCTGGTCCGATCCTGGCCACGGGGATGTACGACTCCCTCGTGACCGCGGCCCGGCAGCGCATCACCCACAACGGACCGCAGTTGCCGTCCGACCACTTCATCGCCCACGGCGAGGGTCCTCTCCTGGCGGCGGCGGTCAGCAATGACCGCAGGCTGATGGCCGTGAGCGATGTGGACGGGAGGATCACACTGTGGGACGAGGAGGGGATGCGCAGAATCAGCGTCCTCAGCTCGGGAGACCCTCTGAACAAGAGCCGCGCCGGCGAAACCGCACCGGCGCTGGCCTTCTCTCCCGACAGCAGCAAACTGGCCGTCGGCGACGCCAACGGCGAGGTACGAGTGTGGGACACCGCCGCGCCCCGCTCCCCGGGGAAACGCCTCCCCCAGTCCCCCGGCCCGGTGTTGGCGCTCGCCTTCACACCCGACACCCGACAGGTGCGGGTGACCACCCCGCACACGGCCTCGCTGACCTGGTCGCTCGACGCCCGCCGCACGGCCGATGCGCTGTGCGCACGACCGGGACTGTCCTTCCCCCGGGCCGAGTGGAAGACCTACTTCCCCGATGTTCCGCATCGGCCCATCTGCCCCGGCTGAACCGCCGACGGAGCCGGGGCGAACCTCCGGCCAACGTCTGTCCTGTGGTGTACTCCCGCTGATTCCCGGGGATCCGGCGTGGCGCAACACTGGCCCACACAATCCAGTACGTACCATGGAGAAAACGACCAAAATCACGCCGTTTTCGACGGGCGAAACGGCGCATCGTGCGCGATCGAGCACCGCATCGGCCCGCAGATTTCGACAGATCCTGATCACGGGTGTGACCAGAGCGGGCCTACGTCGTTCAACACATCATGATCGACAAGACCGGCACGACCGGATCACCCTCCGGCGGGCCGTTGGCCGCCGGGGGACCGCTCCGCACGGCACCCCAACGCCCCAGCAGCGTCGCCGAGCACCGATGACCTGGCCCGAACCGTCGGGCCCGCGCGGTCAGGCGTCGGTACGCCGATTCCTCCGCATTCCCTCGACGGCGGATCGGGCCCGGTGCGCGGCCTCGGAGCGGACTCGGGCGTGCCGGGGATGAGTGAGCGTGACCTGGCGGATGAACTGGTGGAAGCAGGCGAGCGCCGCAACCGGTGGAATGGCCGCCACCGACACACCGGGGACCGTCTTCGCGGCATGGGCGATGCACAACACCATCGCGACGCCGGTGAAGCACACGACGATCAACCACGCATGCAGGGCCTGCCGTCGATGCATCGCGGCACGGAGGATGGACAGACAGGCCACCAACCACGGCCCGAAGACCAGGAACGGCCATCCGCGCGCCAACTCGTCCGGGACGCCCACCAGCGCCAAGTAGCGCAGGGGGTCATAGGAGACCAAGGCACTGAGCATCCCGACCGCGGTCATCAGGAAGGCGGTCATCATGGCGATGATCGCGCTCAACAGCCGTGTCCCGCTCGGCCAAACGATGGGCTTGCGCGGCTCGCGCACCTTGCGCCGACTGTGGGAGCGCGGCCGGGGAACAGCGGGAGCGGGCGGAGGGGGTGCAGGAGTGGTCCGCAACAAGAGGGTCAACTCGTCGTCCCAATCCAACGACGGCTGTCCGATGTCGTGGTCGTGTAGATAGGGCTGGTACAGATCCTGAGGATGCGTCAGCTCCTCCTCGGCCCTGCGCCCGCCGTCCCGATACCAGTCGTCCGGCCCCACCTGGGGATACCCACCGTCATAGGGGTCCGGCGGGTCATACATGCCGCACCGACTCGCGTTTATCCTCATCCGCGCGGACCGCCACCGAATGCGCCGTCGGGGGACATCCTTCGAAGCGAGTGCGGAAGTCCTCCCTGATGTTCTCCAGCCTGGCCAGGAAGTCGGCCAGGATGTCGGCACAGAACGGCGGAGGCTGGAGCCTGACGATGTTCGGATCACTCACCTCCTGAATGATCTTGTGGCTCCGCATGGACGGGGTCCCGCCCAGAGACGGAGCGAGAGCGGAGAGGTCACGGACGGGTGGGGCATCGCATTTCAGTGGTGTCACGCCGAGCCAACGATCCCGACGACCCCGCCGAAATGGGTCGATTGGGTGACCTGAGGCAGAACGGGGTGATCTCTTCAGCGCCCGCTTGACCTGTATCTCTACGTGATATGAGGACAAAAAAGCCGATCTGATATCGGCTTCACTCACTCGCTCGGCGCGTCCTGCAACCGATTCACCCCACCAACCCGCTAGGACCGCCCCGGCGCCGGCCACCATCCCGTACAACAACCGCCCGGAACGCGCCCGAGGTCCCGACGATGCGCCGGCCGTGCATCGACAGTGGATGCGCAGGCCGGCGCATCGTGTGCCGGTCAGGGCGTTGGGGTGGGGGCGGGTGTGGTGGTGCGGGGTGTTACTTGCCGGCGTGGTCGATCACGTTGCCGTTGCTGCAGTTGTTGACGTGATCGGATACGTAGTCACCCAGCACGGGGACGACAGCGACCTCCTGGAGGCAGACCGCGGCTGCGGTGAAGTTCCAGTTGTTGGCCGCGTTGACGCCGCCGCCGAAGTTGCTGTCGTTGTCCGCGTGGGCGGGGGTCGCGGCGGCCAGGCCGGCCAGGGCGACAACCGTCAGAGTGATGATCTTCTTCATGGTCGGTGAACGAGCAACAAGTGCGGCCGTAACGCCGGTCCGGGATCACGATCGGGTGCCGTCGCCGCTCGTGCGTGCAGAAGCCGACGGCCCACAGAAGGGGGCGGGCCAAATCCGGGGGAATCCGACGAGGCGGCGGCGCGGACGTGAGCCGGGCGGTCTTTCATCTTGACTCGGTGAGCCCACGACCGATAGTCAAGGCAGACGGCTTTGGTATAGACCAAACCGCCGCATCGACCGGTACGGCTCGCGCTCGTTCCCCGTTTGGGAGGCAGCAATGCGAAGACCATTGGCGTCGTTGGTCGCCACCGTCCTCGGAGTCCTCACCCTGTTAGGCGCCCCACCCGCCTCCGCCACCAGCCCCTTGGTGCTGGTGACGGCAGAGTTCCGCAAGACCTCCTCCTGGGAGAGCGGCTACCAGGGCACGTACACGATCAAGAATCACAGCCGTACGGCGTTGGACAGTTGGAGCGTCGAGTTCTCCCTGCCCGTGGACACGACCGTCTCCACCCACTGGGACTCCCAACTCACCCGCAGCGGGAACCGATACAGCTTCCGCAGCGTCAGCTACAACGGCTCGCTCGCCCCGGGGGCCTCCACCACCTTCGGATGGGTGGCCCAGGGCAGCGGGGTACCCGGGCAGTGCGTGGTCAACAAGGGCGGGCCCTGTGAAGGGGACGCGGACATCACGCCCCCCACGGTCCCCACCGGTGTCCACGTCACCGAGGTCGAGGACGGGGCGCTCACCCTCAACTGGACGGCGTCGGTCGACGACCGCAGCCCGGTGGTGGACTACGAGATCTACGTCGACGGCGTCCGACGCGCCGCCCTGACCGGCGTCACCTCCTACCGTGTGACCGGGCTCCAGCCCACCACCGCCTATATGTTCCAACTGGTCGCGAGGGACCTGGCCGGCAACCGGTCGGCCCTGAGCCATGCCGTCACGGGGACCACCGGGGACCTGAGCCCGACGCGCACCCTGCCCACCGCACCGTACGTGGACATGGGTGCCTGGCCCACTCCGAATCTGAGCACCCTGGCCTCGGACAGCGGACTGAAGAACTTCAGTCTGGGCGCGATCACATCACCGACCTGCAAGGCGATGTGGTTCAACTACTACGATCCACGCTCCGGATGGGCCCAGGGCAACATCGATGCCCTCCGGGCCGCCGGTGGAGACGTGAAGGTCACCTTCGGGGGTGCGGGCGGTAGGGAACTCGCCCAGAACTGCGAATCGGTGGACGCGCTGTTCACCGAGTATGACGCGGTGGTCAGGCAGTACGGCCTGCGGTACGTGGACTTCGACATCGAAGGCGCGGCCGTCAACGATCCCGTTTCCATCGCACGCCGCTCGGCCGCGCTCGCCCGACTCCAACAGGCGCACCCCGGGCTCCGCATCTCCCTCACCCTGCCCGTCACCCCTTCGGGACTCACGCAGACGGGTCTGTCCGTGGTGACGTCGGCCCGTGACGCGGGCGTCGCGCTGGACGTGGTCAATGTGATGACGATGGACTACTTCATGGTCATCGACTACGGCGACGCAGCCGTCCAAGCCGCCCAGGCGACCGTCACACAGTTGAAGTCGCTCTACCCGAACCGCACCGACGCCCAGCTCTGGGCCATGGTCGGGGTCACACCGATGATTGGCGAGAACGACGACCACCAGATCTACGACCAGGCCGACGCACGGCAACTGGTGGCGTTCGCACAGAGCAAGAAGCTCGGCATGATCGCGTTCTGGGACGTCACCCGCGACCGCAACGCCTGCACCGGAAACCTGTCCCTGTGCACCAACGTCCCGCAGTCGCCGTACGAGTTCTCCCGGATCGTCGGCGCCTACAAGGGCTGACCGGTCCTCGACCGTCGATCGCAGGCAACACCGTTCCCGCGCCCCGCCGGGCGGGGCGGTGCCGGGCCGGGAGCCCGAATCGCTAGGTCTTCGTGTGGGTGCCGCCCGAAGGGCGGGCGCGGACGTGGACCCGCTCGCCCTGGCGGCCGAAGAGGCTCAGCACCTCCACCGGGTGCTCGCCGGTGCTGCCGAACCAGTGGGGGACCCGGGTGTCGAACTCGGCCGCCTCGCCCGCGCCCATCAGCAGGTCGTGTTCGGCCAGGAGCAGCCGGAGCTGCCCGGAGAGGACGTACAGCCACTCGTACCCCTCGTGGGTGGTCAGCTCCGGCGTGCTGCGGGAGGTGGGGATGACCATCTTGAACGCCTGGAGCGGGCCGGGGTGCCGGGTCAGGGGCAGGACGATGGAACCGTGGACCCGCTGAGGGGTGATCCGTACGCGGGGATCGCCGACCTCGGGGGCACCGACCAGCTCGTCCAGGGGCACCTGATGCGCCTGGGCGATGGGCAACAGCAGTTCCAGGCTCGGGCGCCGCTGGCCGGATTCCAGCCGGGACAGGGTGCTCTTGGAGATGCCCGTGGCCTCCGAGAGCGCGGCCAGCGTGACCCCGCGCTCCGTACGCAGCTTCTTGAGCCGGGGGCCCACCTCGGTCAGTGCCCTGGCGATGGCAGATGAGTGCTCCACGCCTTCCATTGCACACCGTCGTCCCGAAAACAGCAACAAACGTTGTCATCCGAGCACCAGAGTCCGCACGCTGGCGACAGAACGGTGGACGACCGGAAGGAGACGGCGATGGCGGACGGCTCGGTGTACGACGTGGTGGTGGTCGGTGGCGGGGCCGGCGGGCTCAATGCGGCGCTGGTGCTCGGGCGGGCCCGGCGTCGGGTCGCGGTGATCGACGCGGGCGAACCGCGCAATGCCCCCGCCGCCCATATGCAGGGCTTCCTCTCCCGGGACGGAATGCCACCCGCCGCCCTGCTGGAGGTGGGTCGGGCCGAGGTCGCCGGGTACGGGGTGGATCTGATCGATGCCCGGGTCGACCACATCGAGCCCGGGTTCTCGGTACGGCTGGAAGGGGGCGCCGCCCTGGAGGCGCGTCGGGTTCTGATCGCCACCGGGCTCCGCGATGAGCTGCCCGATGTTCCCGGCGTCGTCGCGCGCTGGGGCCGCGATGTGCTGCACTGCCCGTACTGCCACGGCTACGAGGTGCGCGATCAGCCGCTCGGCGTGATCGCGACCGGTGCGACGGCCGTCCATCAGGCGCTGCTGCTGCCCGAGTGGTCGCACGATGTCGTCCTGTTCGCCCATGGGCTGGAAATGGGCGAGGAGGAGCGGATGCAGTTGACCGCGCGGGGAGTGCGGATCGTCGAAGGTTCCGTCAAGCAACTGGTGCTGGACGAGGACGTGTTGGTGGGCGTCGAGCTCGCGGATGGGCGGGTGGTGGCGCGGGACGCCGTCTTCGTACAGCCGCGGATGGTGCCGCGGGGCGGGCTGCTCACCGCTCTGGGATGTGCGGTGGACGGCGAGGGCTGGGTGGTCACCGACGACTCCGGGCGAACCAGTGCCGACGGCGTCTGGGCGGTGGGCAATGTGGCCGATCGAAGGGCCCAGGTGGTGACGGCCGCCGGAATGGGTTCGGCCGCCGCGATCGCCCTCCACCAGGACCTCGTTGCAGAGGACACGGCACGGGCGGTCGCGTCCCTGCGGACGGCCGGCGCCCGCCCCGGAGAGTGACACGGGGCCGTTCGTGGGCGGGTGGGAGCGGTTTCCCCCGGCCGACCGACGACCGGGGGAAGACCGCGACTCCTTGCTCAGCGGGTGTAGACATCGCGGTCCCGGGCGGGCAGTGCCGCCAGGACCGCAGGCTCCAACCAGGACAGCACCCTGGTCAGCACCCGCATGGTGGTGGCGAGGTCCTCCCCGCCCGCGATCTCCTCGATTTCCCGTTGGAGCCCCGAGATCACCGCGAACACCGATGCTTCCAGGTCCCGCCCCCGCGGGGTCAGGGTGATCACCTGGCGACGGCCGTCGGTGGGATCCGGGGAACGGGCCACCAGACCGGCCCGCTCCAGATCGGCGAGGAGCAAGGTCCCCGACGGTCGGGCGAGCGCGAGCGAGGTGACGAAGTCGTTCTGCAACATCCGCCCGTCGGGCGAACGCCACAGTCGGACCAGCGCCGCGGCCTGGGCGTACGTGACGCCCAGGGGCCGCAGCGCGACCGATAGACGGTCCTGTATGAGCCGTGAGGTCAGCGTCAGAAGCCCGCTGAGGTGGTTCTCCGACCCGAGGAACGCGCCCTCACCGTTGTCCGCCACCTAACCGAGGTTACCCTTGACGGCTCGCCAGCTGGCCGATTGGCTGTGACGCTCCACCATCACGATCTCCTCACAGCCCAACTCCTCCAGGATCGCCGGGTGGTTGGCCCGGGAGTAGTCGAGCATGAACGGCTCGACGTTGTTGCGGACCATGCCTTCGCGCTGACGCCAGTCCCGGTCGTTCTCGGGGATGGCCCAGTCGAAGAAGCCCAGGAACCCGCCCGGTTTGCAGACCCGCACCATCTCGTGGACGGTCCGTTCGATCTGGTACGTCGGCATCTCGTGGAGCAGGTGCGACTCGTGGACCACGTCGAAGCTGCCGTCGTCGAAGTGCGAGAGGTCGCCGGAGTCCATGTGGTAGAAGCTGACGTTGTCGATGCCCAACTCCTTCGCCCGCTTGCGCGCCCAGCGCAGCACCGACGGGGAGAGGTCGATCCCGATCACTTCGGCGTCGGGGAAGACCTGGGCGTAGACGAAGGCGGTCGCCCCGGTGCCGGCGCCGACCTCCAGGATCCGCCGGGGGCGCACCCCTCGGTCCAGTACCTGGCTCTCCACCCACCACTGGATCTGCTCGCGCTTGCCGAGCGGGAAGTCCTCCGCCATGCGCTCCAGCCGGTAGCCCATGGACGGGTGCATCCAGTGCAGTCCGTTCATGTGGTGCACCGGGTTGGAGACGTAGTAGGACGGGAAGTCGGCCGGCCGGTCCTGTCCGGGTGCCAGCAGATCCGACAGATCACCGGGACCGGTGGCCTTCGGCGCCCGGTTCATCTCCCACTTGATGATGGCGCGGGAGATCTTGGGGTGCTTCTTCGCCAGGCGCAGGGACAGAAGCGTCGGCTTCCAGCCTTCGGGCAGTGGGGGGCGCGGACGGGTCGTCGTCTGCTCAGCCATCGCTCACCTCCGGGTCGGGTACGTACTTGGGTTCGTCCAGGTAGCGCGGGTTGTTCGCGTCTTCGAGGTTCTGCTCCTTGACGCACCGGTCGTTGGGTGCCTGGATCTTGATGATGTTGTTGTCGGGGTCGAGGATCGTCAGGAGCATTCCGTACTGCCCCTTGAACTCCGGGGTGAAGTACGGAACTCCCATGGCCTCCAGATGGGTCCTGGTCGCGGCCAGGTCCTCCACCTGATAGGTGACCGAGACGGGGGTGTCCCACACGTCGACGGGTTCCTTGCTGGGCACCCCGCGACCGGTGATCTCGATCCGCCGGTTGTCCGGGCCGACCAGGACGGCCATGCGGAACGGCCGGTTGGGGACGCGGATGGGGATGTCGAACTCCAACTTGAAGCCCAGGACGTTGCGGTACCAGCGCACCGCCCTCGGCTGATCGGTGGAGCGGATGGTGATCATGCTGGTGCGCCAGAGGATCGACCCGTCGGTCTGTGACGGCTCGCGCTCCAGCCAGGCGGGAGTGGTCACGAGGCAGCCGCCTTGTTGGCCGCGGTCGCCTTGACGACGGCGTCGGCCTTGAGGGTGGCCTCCGGGCCCATGAGGTCGGCGGCCAGCGGACCGAGGAGACGGTCGAAGAAGGCGTCCCGGTCGGTGCGCCAGGCCGGCTCCGCCTCCGCGGGGATCACGTACTCCTCGGCCGCGCCCTCGGGCAGGGTGCCGCCGTCCGTCAGCAGCTGCTCCAGTACGCGGACCCGGTCGCGCAGCACATAGGTCTCGCCTGCAAGGGCCAGAACCATGCCGAGGAGCTTGTCGACGGCGGGGTCCTCGAAGAAGACCATCTGTCCGTCGATGATCTTGGGTGCTTGCTTCATGCCGGCTTCCTTCCCGTGACCAGACGCCAACCACCTGCACGTGCCCGACGCGGGTCGGGGGGAGCGGCGGATCCGTACGCCTTCTTGTCACCGTGCTTGAACGCGTCCACGACGGTCGTGACGACGTCTTCGTAACCCGCGTCGATGAGGGGCTTCTCCAGGTCCGCCCGGAAGAAGTCGGACATGAAGGGCTCGTTGTTGATGTGAGCGTGCCAGTCCATCATGAACAGGCCGTAGGTGGTGGGCAGTTCACCGGCGGTGTAGATGGCGAACTGTCCACCGGGCTCCAGCAGCCGGAAGCTCTCCCGGATGATCGCGGCGATGTGCTCAGCCGGCATCTCGTGGAAGATCATCGTCGAGGTGGCGAGCTGGAAGGAGCCCGACTCGTACCCGGTCTCCGCGGCGTCCTTCTGCACGAACGTGATGGGCAGATTGCGGTCCGCGGCCTTGAGGTGGGCCCACTTCAGGAAGGGCGCCGCCAGGTCGACGCCGATGACCTCCGCGTCGGGGAAGGTCTCCGCCAGGCCGAAGGTGCCGTCACCGGTGCCGCAGCCCAGGTCGATGATCCGACGGTACGGACCCTTGGGGAGGGCTTCCGTCTTCGCCCGGTGGATCGAGCCGACGTTCTCCAGGCCCGCGAAGTGGATGCGGGTGCCGAAGTCGTAGACAGGACCGTCCAGATCGTCCTGCCAGTAGCCGCCCTTCTCCAGGTGGTAGTCGGTGTCGGCGTAGTAGGCGGGCATCTCCAGCTCGGGATCGAGTTCCAGTGACTCGATGCCGGCGATCCGCTCCTCCAGTTCGGCCCGGTGACCCTCGATATAGGCGTGGGTGCCGCGCGGGCCGTACTTCATCAGCAGCTGCGTGTGCCGCTGGAGGTACATGAAGTACCGGAAGAGGGCGGATTCCTCGATGACCTCCCCTATCTCGGTGGTCTCCTCGGGGGCGTGGCCGTGCTCAGCCTCCCACTCCTTGGCGCGCTCGTCGAAGGCGTCGAGCAAGGGGTGGTGGAGCTTCGCCCAGCCGATCCGCAGTCCGAGGTAGAAGTCGAGATAGGCACGGTCCGTGCCCGTGACGGGTTGATCGTTGAGTCCCAACATGATCGATTCTCCTGTTCTCCTTAACGGCTTGAGATGCTGACGCCCCGCAGGTTCAACCGGCCGAGGAGCAGCGCGTTCACATCCAGGCCGCTGACCTCCGCGCGCTGGGCGACGAGGAGCTTGGGGTAGACGGGGGGCAGCTCGATGGCCTCCTCGGTGAGGATCCGGTTGAGCTTGCTCGCCAGCTGGGCGCGCTCGGCCTCGTTGGACGTGGCGAACAGACGGCCGAAGTCGCGGTCGAAGGCGCCGTTGCGGTAGCCGGGGTTCTGTCTGGACGCCGCCCGGTAGACGGTGAACTGGGAGAGCGGCATGGAGCCGCCGACCAGTCCGTACTCCTGGACGGTGAGGGACATGTCGTAGTCCCGGATCAGCCAGCGGCGGTTCCAGTTGGCCGGGTCGGCGACGTCCAGGGTGACCTTGATGCCGAGCCTGCCCCAGTTCTCGGCGAAGACCTGGGCGATGTCCCGGGCCGCGCCGCTGGTCGACACCATGATCTTGAAGGTGGTGCTCTTGGAGACGCCCGACTTCTCCAGCAGTTCCCGTGCCTGGGTGAGGTCGGCCTTGGCGGGGTAGGGCGCATAGCCGGCTTCGTAGCCGACGACGTTGGGTCCCAGCGGGCCCTGGGCGATCTCCGCCTCACCGTGGAAGACGGCCTCGCGCACGCCCTCGCGGTCCATGGCGAAGGCCAGTGCCCGGCGGAAGTCGGGGTTGTTGAACGGCTTGCGGGTCATGTTGAGCATGGCCCGGATGCCTCCGGTGCCCTGGATCTCGTGGAGCTTGAGGGACCGGTCACGCTGGATGCCTGCGATGTCGACGGGCTGGACCCCGGTCGCGATGTGGATCTTGCCCTCCCGGAGGTTGACCAACCGGGTGGACGGGTCGGGGACCGATGTCATCACGATCGCCGACAGCTTGGGCTTGGGCCCCCAGTAGCCGTCGAACCTGGTCAGCCGCATGGACTGGCCGGTGACGACCTTGTCCACCTGGAACGGGCCGGTCGCCACCAGCTTGGCCTTCTCGGCGATGAAGTCCTTGTGGCTGATCGGGATGCGGGCCAACTGGTCCGGCAGGATGCCGTACGGCATCCGCAGTTCCAGCCGTACGGTCAGCGGGTCGACCACCACCGCCTTGTTGAACCAGGGCGCCAGCAGCGACAGGAACTGGCTCTTGCCCCGGCTGCCGGGGATGAAGTTGAAGCTGGCCGCGACGTGCTCGGCCGTGAGGTCGTCCCCGTTGTGGAACCGCACGCCCTTGCGCAGTCGGATCGTGTACGACACTCCCCCGGGGCCCGCGACCGGCAGGGCTGCGGCCAGGTGCGGGACGAGCTTGCCGGACGCGTCGTGGGTGAGCAGGGTGTCGGTGGCGGGCTCGGTTACCCAGCGGACGTTCTGGGAGTTGGAGTAGAGCGGTGCGAATCCCACCGGCACTTCGAAGAGCCCGACGGAGAGGGTCCCGGAGGAACCGGACGACGAGGAACCACCGGTGTCGTCGGCGCCCGCACAACCGGAGAGGGCGGCGGCGGCGATGGCGGCTGAGGAGATGCGCAGTACATCGCGTCTTGAGTGGCCTGGCAGAGCGTTCATGACGGGCTCCATGCGGTGAGATGGCAGGCGGTGAGGTGGCCTTCGCCGGATTCCCGTGCAGTGGGGCGGGTCTCCGCGCACTTCGGCAGGACGTGCGGACAGCGGGTGCGGAACCGGCAACCGCTCGGTGGGTCAACCGCGGACGGAACCTCCCCTGCGAGAGGGAGGAGTTCCTTGCGGCGGCGGGGGTCGGGAACCGGTACCGAGTCGAGGAGCGAACGGGTGTAGGGGTGGACGGGGTTGTCGAAGACCGCGTCGGCGTCGCCCGACTCCACGACGTGGCCCAGGTACATCACCAGCACCTGGTCGGCGAGCAGGCGTGCCACGTCGATCTCGTGGGTGATCAGGAGGTAGGTCAGACCGAGGTCGTCGCGCAGGTCGCAGAGGAGGTTGACCAGGCTCGCCTTGACGCTGACGTCGAGGCTCGCCGTCGGCTCGTCCAGGACGAGCACCCGGGGTTGGGCGGCGAGCGCACGGGCGATGGTGACGCGTTGGAGTTCGCCGCCGCTGACGTCGCCCGGGTAGCGCAGCAGGAAGTCCGACGGCAGTCCGGTGAGGTCCAGCAGTTCCTGGACGCGTGCGGTACGCCCTTCCTTGTCCAGGTCGGGCCGGTGGATCAGCAGGGGCTGGTTGAGCGCGTGCCCGATGGTCTTGCGGCGGTTCAGGGCCGACCAGGGGTTCTGTGCGACGAGTTGGATGCGGCGCTCGCCCGCGATGGTGATCGAGCCGGAGGTGGGTTCGGTGAGTCCGAGGAGCAGTTTGGCGACGGTGGACTTGCCGCAGCCGGACTCCCCGATGATGGCGAGGGTCTCACCGGTGGCGACACGGAAGCCGACGTCGTCGACGGCGTGCACGGTCCTCATGCCGCGGGCCTTGAACCAGGGAACGGAACCCTTCCCCTGCTTGAGGGAGAAGTGCTTGGTCAGCCCCTCGGCCTCGATGGCGATCGTCATGCCGCCGCCTCCTTCGCCGTACCGGCACCGGCCGTGTCCTCGGCGAAGTGACAGCGCACCAGGGCGCCGCCGACCGTCCGGTTCTCCGGCTCCTGCTCCCGGCACCGGGCCTCGGCCCGCGGGCACCGCGGGGCGAAGGCGCAGCCCGGCAGCCGGTTGGCGCCGGCTGCGGTCCCCTCGATCACCTTGATGCGTTCGCCGCGCTTGTAGCGGCTGGGCAGCGCCCGGAGCAGCGCCTGGGTGTAGGGGTGGCGGGGGTTGTCGAAGAGTTCTCCGATGGGCGCGGCTTCGACCAGGCGTCCGGCGTACATCACGCCGACCCGGTCGCAGACCTGGGCGATCACTCCGAGGTCATGGCTGACGAAGACCACTCCGAGCCCGAGGCGGTCGCGCAGATCGAGGATCAGTCGCAGTACCTGGGCCTGGACGGTGGCGTCCAGGGTGGTGGTGGGTTCGTCGGCGAGCAGCAGGGACGGCCGTCGCGCCAGTGCCGCCAGCATGATCAGGAGGCGTTGGAGCTGACCGCCGGAGAACTCGAAGGGGTAGCCGTCGAGCCGTTCGGCGACCGCGCGCAGTCCGACCTGGTCGAGGAGTTCGACGATCTCGGACTGCGGCATGTCCCCGAGGAACCAGCGCAGTTGTTTGCGCAGGGGGGTGACCGGGCTGAGCGAGGTCATCGGCCGCTGCGGGACGAGTCCGATGCCGGTGCCACGGATGCCACGCAGTTGCGCGGCGTTCATGGACATCAGGTCGGCGCCCTGGAAGCTCATCTGGGCGGCATGGGTCACGGCGACGCCGGGCAGGAGCCGCATGATGGCCGACAGGACGGTGCTCTTGCCGCTGCCCGACTCTCCGACCAGGCCGAAGACTTCGCCCGCCGCCAGTTCGAACGTCACTCCGCGGACGGCGGGGACCTGGCCGCGTGCGGTGTCGAAGACGACGTCGAGGTCACGGACGGCGAGGAGGGGTTCGGTCGTCATCGTGGCTCCCGCGGCACGTGGGCGACGGTCGGCGGTACGGTCCTCATCAGCGCTCTCCTCGGTCCAGCAGGTCGTTGGCGCCGTCGCCGAGGAGGCCGAAGCCCACGGTGGCGACCAGCAGGACGAGACCGGGCATGACGCAGTACCACCAGGCGCCGGCCATCATGTAGCGGGTGGCGTCGGCGATGACTCCGCCGAGCGTGGGGGTGGGCGGTTGTACGCCCACGCCCAGGAAGCCGAGTGCTCCTTCGGCGAACACGGCGACCGCCATCCACAGACAGCTCTGGACGATGACCGGCGGGAGCACGTTGACCATCAACTCGTCCATGATCACGCGGCGCCGGGACACCCCCAGGAGCCGCAGGGCCGAGATGTAGTCCTCCTGGATCTCCGCGAGGGTGGCTGCACGGGCGACCCTGGCGAAGTAGGGGGTGGCGGCGATGGCGATCAGCAGGATGATCTTGCCGGCCGCGCTGACCTCGATGGGTCCCAGGTGGAAGGAGCTGACGCCGGTGATGCCGAGGACGACCATGGCGAAGACGAACAGCGGAACCGTCTGGATGGCTTCGAAGACGCGCATGATCAGTTCGTCGGGCCAGCGGCCGGCGAAGTACCCGGCGCAGACGCCCAGCGGGAGGGCGAAGACCAGTCCGATGCCGACGCTGATGACGGCCACCAGGACGGACACCCGGGCTCCGGCCGCCACCCGGGAGAGCAGATCGCGTCCGAGGTGGTCGGTGCCGAACCAGTGGGCGGCCGAGGGTCCGGCCAGGGGGTCGCCGGTGCGCTCCAGCGGGTCGACGGTGAGCATCGGACCGAAGATCGCGAGGAGCAGATAGCTGGCGACGAGGGCGACTCCGATGACCGTCATCCCTTTGACATGGCGGCCTTTGACGACGATGCGGCGTCGGCCGACTCGTACGCGGGTGGGAGAGATCGTGGTCATGGCTCAGGTACCTGCGAATTTCTGCCGGACGCGAGGGTTCAGGGCCGCGTAGAGGATGTCGACGATCAGATTCGCGAGCAGGAAGAAGACGGCGAGCGAGAGCGTCGCCCCGACGGCGAGCGGGTAGTCCTGGCGGCGGATGCTGTCGACCAGGAGCCGCCCCATGCCCGGCAGGTTGAAGAGGTTCTCGATGAGAACCGATCCGCTGAGCATCACCCCGACCAACTGGCCCACCACCGCGGTGGTGGGGAGCAGGGAGTTGCGGAAGGCCAGGGAGCGGTTGATGCGCCGCTCCGGCAGGCCCATGGCGTGGCCGAACCGCACGTAGTCGGTGCGCACGGACTCGATCATCGAGACCCGCAGGGTGTTGGCGGTGACGCCGAAGGTGCCGAGTCCGAGGACGAAGGCGGGCAGGACCAGGGAGCGCAGGTGCCCCATGGGGTCTTCGGCGAGACCGACCCAACCGCTTGAGGGCAGTACTCCGGGCAGATAGAGCCCGAAGAGCAGGACGAGCAGTGCGCCGAGCCAGAAGCTGGGGACCGCGATGGAGAGGTTGCCGATGATCCGGACGGTCGCGTCGACCGGGGTGTCCCGGCGGGCTGCGGCCACTCGTCCTGCGATCAGGGCGAGGGGGATCCAGAACAGCAGCGAAACCATGGTGAGTTCGAGGGTGATGGGCAGTCTGAGCATCAGCTCATGGGAGACGGTGTCTCCGGTGAAGATCGATTCGCCGAGGTCTCCGGTGAGTATGCGCCCGAGTTCGGTCGCGTACTGCACCATCAGTGGCTTGTCGAGCCCGAGTTCCCGCTCGACGCTGGCGATCTCGGCCGGGGAGGCATCCGCGCCCACGATCAGATAGGCCGGACTCCCGGGCGCCATGCGCATCAGGAAGAAGACGAGAGTCAGGACGATGAGAAGGACCACCGCCATGGCGGCTGCCCGGCGGAGCATGTGGGCTACCAACGGAACCTCACTTCCGTTAGGTTACCTAACTGATTGGGTGGGGCCGGGGCGACCGAGGCCGCCCGGCCCCCGCAGTCGTTACGACTTGGTGGAGTAGTGGTCTCTGAACACGTGGTACGCGGCGACCAGTTCGGGGTCGTGCTCATCGGAGCCCTCGGGCCGGAGCAGACCGAAGCGGAAGACGCCCTCACCGCGCTCGTTGTGGACCATGACCCAGTACTCGGTCTTGCCCGAGTGCCGGCCGGGGCCCTCCCCGAACTCCAGGCGCCAGCGGGTCTTGCGCGAGAAGTGCAGTTCCGGTCCGTCGAAGTAGTTGACGTAGTTCTCGGAGACCTGCCAGTTGGTGAAGTGCTCCTTGGCCTCGGCCATGGCCTCGCCGGTGGAGCCGCCGAAGACCGCCAGGTGCACCCGGCCGAGCCGCTTCAGGTCGAAGAGGAAGTCGACGATGTTCACCTTGGGGGTCAACTCGTTCAGCGCATCGGCGGGTGCGAGCTCACCGCCCAGGACCTCGATCGCCCGGCCCGTCTGGTCATGCCGGCCGAGGAGTTCGGCCACCACGGCGGCGACGTCGGCGCGGGCGACCTTGCCCCGACCCAGCGCCGCACCGAGTTCCACCCTGCCGGTGGGCTCGTCATCGGTGAGCCCGCCCGGGCGCAGCACGGTCCACTCCAGTCCGCTGCCCGCGAGGTGCGCTTCGGCCTTGGCCTTGATCTCCAGATAGGGGCGGAGGAAGTCCGGGGAGCGCTCGGGGTTGTTGGTGCCCTTGGACGTCACCAGGACGAATCGTTTCACCCCCTGGCGTACGCAGGCGTCCATCAGCGCGGTCGCGGCGGTGTTGTCGAGGGCTTCGGCGGACTCGACCGAGCCTCCGCCCGGGCCGGCCAGCCACACCACGGCGCCGGCGCCCGATACGGCCGCGTCCAGGTCCTCGGCGGATGCGGCGACCAGGTCAAGGGGGTAGGACTCGGCACCCGGAACGGGGTCGGCCGAGCGGGTCAGCGCCCTGGTGCCGTGTCCGGCGGCGGTCAGGAGCGGTATGAGACGGCGGCCGGTACGGCCGGTCGCACCCGCAACGACGATCAGCATGGAGGGTCTCCTTGGAGAAGGGATGGGGAGTCGTCGGATTCAGAAGTCGTAGCCGGGCGGAATGCCGGGTTCGGTGGACGTCCAGACGCTCTTGGTCCAGGTGTAGAGGCGAACCGCGTCGGGGCCGCCTTCGCGGCCGTACCCCGAGTGGTCGACGCCCCCGAACGGGACGCTGTCGGAGAGCATCCGGTAGGTGTTGAGCCAGATCGTGCCGGCGCGCAGCCGGCTGGCCATGCGGTGGGCGCGACCGAGGTCCTTGGTCCACACCCCGGCGGCCAGCCCGAAGTCGGTGGCGTGGGCCAGTTCCACGGCCTCCTCCTCGGTGGCGAACGGCATCACCGCGAGGACCGGTCCGAAGACCTCCTCCCGCATGATGCGCATCTCGGGGTTGACGTCGGTGAAGAGGGTCGGCGGTACGTAGAAGCCGCCCGAGTCGGCGCCCGGGTAGGGGGCGTCGGCGGCAAGGGTGGCGCCCTCGTCCTGGCCGAGCCTGATCATGTCCAGGGTCTTGTCCCGCTGCCCCGGGGTGACCTGCGGTCCGACCTGGGTGCTGTGCTCCCGTGGGTCGCCGACGCGCAGTCCGGCCACGGCCGTGCGCAGTTTGGCCACGAAGGTCTCGTACACCTCGCTCTGCACCAGCAGTCGGGAGCCGGCGATGCACATCTGGCCGGTGGCGCTGAAGGCACCGAGGAGTACGGAGGCGAGCGCGGCGTCGAGGTCGGCGTCCGCGAAGACGATCTGCGGTGACTTGCCGCCGAGTTCCATGGCGACGGGCGTCAGGTTCTCCGCGGCGGCCTTGGCGATCACCCGGCCGGTGGAGTCGGCGCCGGTGAAGACGATCAGATCGGCACGCGGGTCGGACACCAGCGCTTTCCCGGTCTCGGCGCCGCCCGTGAGGACCTGGGCCATCCCCTCGGGCAGTCCGGCCTCGGCCAGCACCTCGGCGAGCATCAGCGCGGTGAGCGGGGTCTCCTCCGCCGGCTTCAGCAGGCTCACATTGCCGAAGGCGAGCGCCGGGGCGATCTTCTTGGCCGCGAAGACATAGGGCACGTTCCACGGGATGACCCCGACGGCCACCCCGTAGGGCTCGCGCTTGGTGTACGTGTGGAACGGGCCCGCCACGTCAAGGGTGTCACCGGTGACCTTGTCCGCGAGCCCGCCGTAGTAGGCGAAGCAGGCCGCGGCCCGGCCGGCCTCCCGGCGGGTGTCCTTCAGCAGCTTTCCGGTGTTGAGGGTCTCCGTCTGTGCGAAGTCCTCGGCGCGCGCCTCCAACAGGTCCGCGACCTTCAGCAGAATGCGGCCACGGCGCTCGGACGGAACTTTGCGCCACTCCTCCAACGCCTTGCGCGCGGTGCTGTACGCGAGGTCGACGGCGGCTGCGTCCAACTGCTCGACATGGCCGAGCGTCTGTCCGTCGATGGGACTCACTACGGTGGTGGGCATGCGGGGCGTTCCCTTCAGTGTTCCGCCAGCAGACGGCCGGCGCCCTCGACTCGATCGGTGATCCCGGTGGCCCGTAGGCCAGCCCACAGGGTGGCGGCATTGATCGCGACGACCGGAATGTCCAGCCGGCGTTCCAGCTCCACCGCCAGGGCGGCGAACCAGAGGTTGGTGCCCACCTGGACGATGGCGTCCGGACGGGCCTGGGCCAGCCGGGCCACCGCCGGCACGATCGCCTCCTCGCCCACTTCGGCGATCTGGTGCGCCGATGTGCACAAGAGGGTGTGGTAGCCGGCGATCTCAAAGCCGGCGTCGGTGAAGTAGGCGCGGACCTCGCGGTCGTTGACGGGACGGTAGGGGCTCAGGACGCAGATCCGGCGGGCACCGAGGGCCCGGAGTGCGAGCGTGCAGGCCGTGGAGCCGGCGATGGCGGGCACACCGGCCCGTGCGGCGATGTCGGCCTCGTACGCCTCCGCTCCCGCCACCCCGCCGTAGAACGTCGGTGCGGACATCCCGAGCAGGACCCGGTCGGGCCGGCACGTCATCACCGAGCGCAGCGCGGTCGGCACCCCCTTGCGCACGTCGCCGAGCAGTCGGGTGGTGTCACCGTCGCTGGCCACCGAGGGTGCGGGGACCATCATCCGACCGGAGTGGAGGGTGACGCCCCGGGGCGCCATCGCCATGTACTCGGCCTCCACCACCGTGTTCGTCGAGGGGACCAGCACCGCGAGGCGGGAGCGCTGCTCGCCGATCCGTAGCGGGAGAACGCCGGAGCGGGGTCCTGTGGACGGGTCCTGCCCGTCGACGCCGGTCACTGGAGCAACCCCTGTTTGCGGACGGCGTTGAGCATGGAGGAGTCGAGCAGCCACTGTCGGGCGCGCACCGGGTCGGCCGCGGTGGCGGCCATCTCCTGTTGTGCCGCGAGTCGCTGCGCCGGGTCCTTCTCGCCCAGTGCCCGGGCGTTGCGATCGGTGATGATCTTGACATAGTCCAGGGCGATCCTGCGGCGCTGCTCCGCCCAGTCGTCCAGACCGTGCGGCAGTGCTTCGACCAGCGAGAACGCATCGTGGATGCCGTTGTTCATCCCCATGCCGCCGATGGGGCTGTTCACATGTGCCGCGTCTCCGATCAACAACACTCGCCCCTCCTTGAACCGTTCGGCGACCCGCTGGTGGATGAAGTAGAGCTGGTGGTGGACGACCTCGTAGGGGACGGGACTCGCGACGACCCCCTGGAGCATCTGCTCCCAGACCTCGGGGTCCCGGATCTCCTCCTTGACGGGGAAGAGGACCCGCCAGGCGTCGGGCGCCCTCAGGAGCACCACGTACTGGTCGGGGTCGGAGATGTAGTTGACCTTCTCCAACCCGTCCAGGTGGTCTTCGAAGGGGAAGGGTGTGAGGAGGACCAGATAGCGGTCCTCGTAGGTGAATCCCTCGAAGGCGATGTCGAGCGACTGCCGGACGGCTCCGGGGGCACCCCCCGCGTCGACGAGGTAGTCGCCCTGGATGTCCGAGGTCCCGTCGGGACCTTCGACGGTGACCGTGACGTGTTCGGCGTCCTGGGTGACCCCGCGCACGGTGTGTTGGAAGCGAACCTTGTCTCCCAGCCGTTCCAGCAGCAGTTCGCACAGTTTGTGCTGCTCGGCCTGGAGTCGGAAGGGGAAGCCGGTGTCGTCGGCGAGGTGTTTGTGGTCGAAGTTGGCCACCAGTCCGCGCTCGCGGTCCCGGTGCTGGTAGACGGGGGCCTTGAGGCCCTGTTCGATCAGTGGTTCGGTGATGCCGATGCGGTGCAGCAGATCGAGGGTGGGCGGATGGAACGTGGATGCCTTGGGCTGGGAGCTGATCTCTTTCCCGGCTTCGAACACTTCCACGGTGTGTCCTGCTTCGGCGAGCAGAACGGCGGTGGTCAGGCCCACGGGGCCCGCTCCGGCAACAAGGACATGTGGCACGGCTGCCTCCCGGTTGTTAGGG
Source organism: Streptomyces sp. NPDC005963 (assembly GCF_040638655.1). Classification (NCBI taxonomy): domain Bacteria; kingdom Bacillati; phylum Actinomycetota; class Actinomycetes; order Kitasatosporales; family Streptomycetaceae; genus Streptomyces; species Streptomyces sp. NPDC005963. The sequence goes on from NZ_JBEXVD010000007.1 coordinate 164,755, forward strand.
GATAAAACAACTTTGCCGACAAGGCGTCAATACCTTTGGGCCAGTTGATTGGCTCGGAAAATTCCCGGCACGGGCGTTTGAGTACCCGAAGGCCGCTTTGAGCTGCACTGCGAGCTCGGAGGTGGGTAGGAAAACGGGCCGGCGATGTGGTGACCGGAGTCGGTGGCCAGTTCTCGATGCAGTGGGGAATCCATGGCGGAGAGCGCTGGACAGTCGGCAGATGAGGGGCGGGCAGCAGTGTGCCTTTCTCGTTCTGCCACCGGCCCGGCAGGGCACGGCGGAGCCAGCCCCAAACAGAAGCCCGGCCCCGTGGCACGCCCGACCCCGGGGGGACTCTCACTCCTGCGGGACCCAGAGGCAGACACAACACAACGAGGAGCCGTTTCCCCGGTGCCAACAAGGGGCGGACAGGGGCGGACAGTCTCAGGAAGCCGTCAGTGGCTGTGCTCCCGTCTGTGCCAGGACCCGACGGGCGGAGCGCACAACGGCCTCGTCGACCAATCGCCCACCACCGTCCAGACAGACCCCCTCCCCCGCGGCCCTCGCCCGCTCGTACCGTCCGAGGAGGTCCCGTGCCCGGTCCAGCTCGTCCGGGGACGGTGTGAACACCTCGTGGACGACGTTGAGTTGTGCCGGATGGATGCACGCCCGCCCGCGGAAGCCGAGCCGCTTCAACGCCCGGGTGGAGGCGCGCAACCGATCGAGATCACGGAAGTCGGTGCTCACGGGCCCCATCGGCGGACCGATGCCGGCCGCGGCCGACGCGAACACCACTCGGGAGCGCGCGTACAGCAACTCGCGCTCGTCCGCCCCCGGCTCGATGCCGGTGTCGGCACAGAGGTCCGCCTCACCCAACTGGAGGCGTACGACGCGCGGACCGCGCGCCAGCAGCGGAGCCGCGTGCACCGCCGCGGCCGACTCCAGCAGTGGTACGAGCCCGAAGGTCCCCCGCCGGAGACCGATCTCCCCTTCCTTGCGCCGAAGCGCGCCGTCCAGTTGAACCAGACGGCCCACGCTGTCCGTCTTCGCGGCACAGAAGCCGACCACCGCGGGCGACGCCACGGCTGCGATGTCGGCGAGCCCCTGCTCACCGGGGTTGATGCGGACCCATAGGCGCGGTGCCGCCCGGGGGCCGAGCGAGCCCAACCATTCGGCCACCGTGCACCTGGCCCCGTCCTTCCCTGACGGTGGTACCGCGTCCTCCAGATCGACGATGAGTGCGTCTGCGCCCCGGTCGAGCGCTTTGGCGAGCTTGTCCGGGGCGTTGCCCGGCACATAGAGGGCCGATCGCATGGAGCTCCCTTCAGCTGGATCACGAGCCAACGGGTGCAGCCGGTGGCGGCCGGGTCGTACGGCCGCCACCGGCGCGTCTCAGTCGCGGCGCAGATAGGCGCCCGAGGGTTCGCCGATGATCTCCGGACCGTCCTTGCCGAGTTGGTAGGCGAGCCGCCCGCCGACGACGGTGGCCACCGGCCAACCGCGGACGGCGACACCGTCGAACGGGCAGTGGTCCTGCCCGGAGAGCAGCAGATCGGTGCTGACCTCCCGCTCCAGCTCCAGGTCCACCACGGTGAAGTCGGCGTCGAAGCCGACGCCGAGGCTGCCCTTGCGGCCCCAGAGGTTGTACGCCTTGGCGGGGTTGGCGGAGGCCAGTTCGGCGATCCGGGTCAACGGGATGTTCCGGCGGTGGTGGCCCTCGCTGATGAGTACGGGGTAGAGCAGCGCCGTACCGCCGAAGCCGGGGCGTGCGGGCCACAGCTCGTCGCCCTTGTGCTCCTCCATGCAGCAGGCGTGGTCGGACGCCACCCAGCTGACCTGGCCGTCCTTGATGCCCTGCCACAGGAATTCGCTGTCCTGCGGGGTGCGGATCGGCGGGTTGACCTTGGCACCGAGCCCACCGCGGGCGTCCAGGCTCTCGTGGTCAAGGCACAGGTGGTGGAGGGTGACCTCGAACCGAGCGTCGTTGCCGTGCAGCTGCCGGCCGGTGATCGCCGAGCGGAGTGCGTCGGCGCTGGAGAGGTGGAGCAGATTGACGTTGGTGCCGGTGTGTCCGGCGAGGGTGGTGGCTTCGGAGATCGCCACCTGTTCGGTGAGGGTGGGGCGGCCGTCGGAGTACGCCTTGAGATTCTGCGGCTGACCGCTGTTCTGGGTGCGCTCGATGAAGACGCGCATCAGCTCCGCCTGCTCGCAGTGCAGAGAGAGGGAGAGCCGCAGGTCGGGATGGTCCTGCTGGGTCTTCGCGAGCTGTTCGAGGATCAGGTAGAGGTGTCCGAGATCGTACTCGTCGCCCATGGTGAACGAGCGGGCGTCCCTGCTGTTCGCAGCGAGGTCGAAGCCCTTGTAGAACATGTAGTACTTGAAGGACGTGATGCCGTGGTCGGCGACGAGGGAGGGTATCTCCCCGATCTGGTCCACGGTCATGGGCGCGAGGTGGAAGCCGTAGTCGGTGAACGACTGTCCGGCCACCGCGTCCAGCACCTCGGGGAAGATCTCCCGGTAGGAGCCGGTGCGGTCGAGATAGTGCTGTCCGGTGCGGAAGTAGGACAGCACGGAGGTCACACCGCCGACCAGTGAGGAGCGGGTCTCCTCGTAGGCGTCGAGCGCCAGGTCCCGGTAGATACCGATGTGGAAGTGGGCGTCCACCGCTCCCGGCAGCACCGCCTTGCCCTCCGCATCGAGGACTTCCGCGGCGTCGGTGGTGGGCAGGTCGTCACCGATGGCGACGATGCGGCCGTCGGCGACGGCGAGGTCCGCACGGACTTCGCCGTGGTACGGGAGCACGAGGACTCCACCTTTGACAAGCAGGTCGTATCGAGTCATACGGGCCGGGTCGGTCAAGTGGTCTGACCGACCGTCACCTCCTTCGCGGTGTTAGAGCCGCCCGGGCTGTTCCAAAAATCGTAACGCCGTTCTACATTCAGGGCTAGAGTCTGCCGGCAGATTCGTAACAGCATTCCGATAAGTGGAACAGGTGGGAGGACAGATGTCTGAGCCGGGACCACTGGACGGGATCGTCGTACTCGATCTCGCCACCCTCTTCGCAGGACCGCTAGCAGCGACGATCCTGGGCGACTTCGGCGCCGAGGTCATCAAGGTCGAGCATCCGCTGAAAGGGGACCCATCACGCACCCACGGCCCCGCCAAGGACGGCCACGGGCTGTGGTGGAAGATGCTCGGCCGCAACAAGAAGGCCATCACCTGCAACCTCAGCTCCGACGAGGGAGCCGAGTTGCTCCGGGGGCTCGCCGCCCGGGCCGACGTACTCATCGAGAACTTCCGGCCCGGCACCCTGGAGCGTTGGGGACTATCCCCCGACGTCCTCCGGGAGATCAACCCCCGACTGGTGATCGCCCGCGTCACGGGGTTCGGCCAGTTCGGGCCGTACTCGAAGCGCCCCGGGTTCGGCACCCTCGCCGAATCCATGAGCGGATTCGCCGCCGCCACCGGAGAACCGGACGGCCCGCCGACCCTGCCGCCGTTCGGTCTGGCCGATGGAATAGCTGCTCTCACCTGCGTCAACGCCATCATGATGGCGTTGCACCACCGCAACGCCAACGGCGGCGACGGTCAGGTGGTCGACCTCGCCATCATCGAACCCCTGGTCACCCTCCTCGGCCCGCAGCCCATGATCTGGGATCAGTTGGGGATCGTCCAGGAACGCACCGGCAACCGCTCGGTCAACAACGCCCCACGCAACACCTATCGCACCCGCGACGGCCGTTGGGTCGCCGTGTCGACCAGCTCGCAGAACATCGCCGAACGGGTGCTCACCCTGGTCGGCCACCCCGAAGTCATCGACGAACCCTGGTTCGCCGGCGGCTCCGGCCGGGCACAACACGCGGACCTCCTCGACGGCTACGTCGGCGGCTGGATCGCGGAGCGCGACGCCGACGACGTGATCAGCGCCTTCGAGAAGGCCCAGGCCGCGATCGCGCTCGTCTACGACATCCGCGATGTCTTCGCCGACCCCCAGTACCGGGCCCTCGACACCATCACCACCGTCGAGGACCCCGACCTTGGGCCGCTGCGGATGCAGAACGTGCTGTTCCGGCTCGACCGGACACCCGGTTCCATCCGCTCGACCGGCGCCGCGAAGGGCGCCCACAACCAAGAGGTCTACGGCAGCCGGCTCGGCCTGGCTCCCGAAGAGATCGACCGACTCCATGCGAAGGGCGTCATCTGACGATGCGACTGATAGACCTCGCCCAGCCCCTGCGACGGGGAATGCCCCAGTCGCCCAACCACCCACCGTTCCGGATGCTCCTGGAACGCCGACACGGTGACATGGTCCGCACCGACGGCGGCTCGGCTGCCAACGAGATCATCATCACCGGTGGCCATGTGGGCACCCACGTGGACGCCATCGCCCACGTCTCCCAGGACGGACTGGTCTACGGAGGACTCAAGCCGGACGGCATCACCAGTCACAACGGATTCAGCCGACTCGGCATCGACGACTTCACGCCCTACGTCGGCCGTTGCGTACTGCTCGACGTGGCCGCGGTCCACGGTGTGCCCACCCTGCCCGCGGGATACGAGATCACCCCGGACGACCTCGACAAGGCGGCGGCAGGGCTCGCGCCGCAGCCCGGGGACGTCCTCCTGATCGGAACCGGCTGGTCACGGCTGTGGGACGACGGAGCGTCCTTCATCGGCCACGCGGACGGGGTCCCCGGCCCCGGCGAGGCCGCCGGCCGTTGGCTCGCCGAACGCCGCCCCCGCGCGGTCGGCGGCGAAACCATCGCCTTCGAACACCTCGCCCCCGGCGAGGGCCACGCCACCCTGCCCGTCCACCGCGTCCTGCTGGTGGAGTCCGGCATCAACATCGTGGAGACGATGAAGCTGGACGAACTGCTGGACAGCGGTGTACGGGACTTCACCCTGGTCCTCAACCCGCTGAACGTCGTCGGTGCGACCGGCGCCCCCGTACGCCCGCTGGCGGTGATCGACGATGAGTGAAGTGCACACGACCGACCGGAGTTCGCTGACCGCGGTCCAGCAGCTGGCGCACTTCGCCGTCGAGTGCCGGGACGAGGGACTCCCGGGCCCGGTCGCCGAGGACGTGACCGGCCGGGTGCTCGACGTGGTCGGCAACTGTCTGGCCGGCCGCGCCGAAGGCGGCCCCGCTGAGGCCGTCCTGGAGACCGTGCGCGCCTGGGGCGGCACACCCCAGTCGAGCCTCTTCGGCGCCCCGGACCGACTGCCCGCACCACAGGCGGCCCTGGTCAACGGCACCCTCGCGCACACCCTCGACTTCGACGACACCCATCTGCCCTCCGTACTGCACCCCAGCGCATCGGTCGTCCCCGCCGCCCTCGCCGTCGCCGAGGAGGTCAGCGCGAGCGGCGAGCAGTTGGCCGCGGCCGTGGCGGCGGGCATCGAGATCTGCAACCGCCTCGGCATGGCCTCGTACCTCCCGGACATCCGCAACTCCGTCTTCTTCGAGAAGGGTCAGCACGCCACCTCGATCTGCGGCACCTTGGGCGCGGCAGCGGCTGCCGCACTGCTCTACGGCCTCGACGAGGGCGGTGTCGCCGATGCGATGGGAGTGGCGGCGAGCATGGGCTCGGGGCTGCTGGAGGCCAATCGCACCGGGGGCACGGTCAAACGCATCCACTGCGGTTGGGCCGCCCACGCGGGAGTGTCCGCCGCGGCACTGGCCCGGGCCGGCATCACCGGGCCGCCGACCGTACTGGAGGGCCGGTTCGGCTTCTTCCAGGCCTGGCTGGACGGCACCTGCGACATGGACGCCATGCTGGGCGGACTCGGTGAGCGGTGGGAGACCCTGCGGACGGTGTACAAGCCCTACCCGTCCAACCACTTCACCCATCCGGCGATCGACTGTGCGCTGGCCCTGCGCCGGGAGGGTCTCGACCCGGGCGACGTGGTGTCCATCGAACTGGGGATGCCCGCGCCCACCCTGCGGACGGTCGCCGAGCCCAGGGAACAGAAGATCCGGCCGCACACCGCCTACCACGCCAAGTTCTCCGGACCCTTCACCGTCGCGACCGCACTGCTCGGCGGCGGTGGGCTCGGCGTCTACCTCGACGACTTCACCGAGGAGACGCTCAACGATCCCCAGCGGCTGGAACTGGCCGCCAAGGTGGTCTGTACGGTGGACGAACGCGCCAGCGACATCTTCCCGAACGCGTTCGCAGCGGTGGTGCGGGTCCGCACCAAGGGCGGCTCGGTGTTGGAGCAACGGGTGGACTCCTCGCTCGGCGGGCCGAGCCAGCCGCTGAGCCGGGAACAGTTGCTCACCAAGTTCCGGCTGAACGCCGCCCGCAGCCTGCCCGAGTCGGGCGTGGCACGGCTCCTTGAGGTGACCGGGCGACTGGCCCAGGCACCGGACGTACGCGCACTGTTCCTATGATCGGGTGGTCGCCGACCGCACCGGGCTCCCGCGCACGGCACTGCGGGTGCGAAAGCGGTGAAGTCGGCGGCACGCCCAGACCGTCCGTGGTGGTATCTGTCCCACACCACGATCCCCCACCGATAAGGAAGCCGATGCCGACTGACGCCCCCGGAGCGGCAAGGGTCCGGAAGACGGAAACCGGCAGTCAGACCGCCGCCACGGTCGAACGATCCGCGGACGTGCTGCTGCTCTTCGCCGAACCCGGTACCACCACGCTCGGCGTCACCGAGATCGCCGAGCGCCTGGGACTGTCCAAACCCACCGTGCACCGCATCCTCGCCGCCCTGCGCGTCCGCGGACTGGTCGAGGTCGACGAGGAGACCCGCCGCTACTCGCTGGGGCTGAGCACCATGCGACTGGGGCTGGCCTATCTGGATCGGATCGACGTCCGCGCACTCGCGGCACCGGAGTTGGTACGGCTGTCCCGGGTGACCGACGAGACGGCGACGCTCTCGATCCTCACCTCGGGGAGCCGGGTGTACGTGGACCAGGTGACCCCCAACCGGGAGGTCATCATGTCCGTCCGGCTGGGCATCCCCTACCCGTTGCACGCGGGCGCCTCGTCCAAGGCGTTCCTGGCGTTCCTCTCCGACGAGGAGATCGACGCCTACCTGGGCGAGGAACTCGCGCGCCTCACCGAATCGACGGTGACCGACGAGGCCGCACTCCGCAAGGACATCGCCACGATCCGCAGACGGGGCTTCGCCCAGTCCGTCGCGGAACGCCAGTCCGGATCGGCCTCCGTGGCGGCTCCCCTCTTCGACCACCACGGCAGCCCGGTCGGGGTGATCAGCATCTGTGGGCCCCGGGAACGGTTCCGGAGCGAGACGAAGCGCTGTACGCAGGTGTTGTTGGAGACGACGGAACGGCTCTCCGCACAGATGGGGGCCACCGCCCGAACGAACCGGTGACCCCCGTGCCCCCGCCTGCGGGCGGGGGTCTCAGCCGGTCACTTCCAGCGCCTCGTCCTGCGCTTCGGCCTGGTCGGCGAGATCGTCCGTGGTCGGGGCGTCGTCCTGGGTGAGCTTGAGCCGCCAGTACCCGGTGAAGGCGACGGCCCGCTTGTCGATGCCCCGGTCGTTGACCAGATGGCGCCGGAGCGTGCGGACGGCCGAGGACTCGCCGGCCACCCAGGCGAACACGTCCCCCGCAGGGAAGTCGGCGGCCCGTACCGCATCGGCGAGGATCGACGAGTGTCCGGCCGCGGCTCCCCCGCGGTGCAGCCAGTGGACCGTCGCATCGCCGACGGTGGTGAACTCCTGCTCCTCGGCCGCACCGTCGACTTCGATGTACGCGATCGCGCGCTCGCCCGGCTCCAACGCCTCGATCAGGGCGCCGATCGCCGGTAGCGCGGTCTCGTCGCCCACCAGCAGCGTCCAGTCCCGGACCCCCGGGGTGCGGTAGTGGCTCACCCGGGGCCCGTACATGCCCACGACATCACCGGGTTCGGCTTCGGCTGCCCATCGGGATGCCGGGCCGCCGTGGTCGCCCTCGCCGTGGAGCACGAAGTCGATGTCGATCTCCTGGCGCACCGGATCGTGGCTGCGGATGGTGTAGCTGCGCATCCACGGCCGCTCGGACTCGGGCATGGCCAGATAGTCCTGGTACCAACGGCCCACATCGCCGTCCGGGGGCATCGGCGGTACGACGGGAGCGCGCCCCTCCTGCCGGGGGAAGAACAGTTTGGAGTGCTGATCGGGACTGACATGGCTGAAGTCGGCCAGATCCTCACCACCGAAGGTCACCCGCTGCATGAGCGGGGTGATGCGTTCGGTGCGGCTGACGTGCAACGCGGAGTACCTCAGTGTCCCGGCCACGGGTCCACCCCCAGAAGTTCAGTAACAATAAGGCTAGGCTAACCTCATTCGCTGATCATCGGGACTTCCACCCCCCGCCCATGAAGGGCGTCACACTGCCGGGCGGGCCCGCGGGGACCCGCCCGACACCGCAACCGTCACATCGTTCGGCGCTCGATCCACGGACCGGTCCGGTGGTCCGGACCCCCGGACCCGGTCGTCACTGCACCAGCTTCGCCACGGTCGGTTCTATCTTGCTCAGCAGATACGCCGTGTTCGCCGGGTTCGGCAGGAGCACCACATAGGCCGTCCCCATGTCGAGGCTGGCCAGTCGCCCGGTCTTGGTGAGGTCGAGCGCCTTCACCAGGGCATGGTCCTTGATCTTCGCGTCCCTGAAGAGGAGGAACGCGATGTCGGCCGCGTCGAGTCGATCGAGTTCCTCCAGGCTGAGCGCGGCACTGCCGGTGGGTCCGACGTCGCCCGCGAGGGCTGCGAACTCGGCGGGCACCGTGAGCCCCAATCGTGCGAAGAAGCGGTTCACCTGGGCATCGGGGGTGACGAGCAGATAGGCGTTGTCGGGGAGCGCCTGGCCGAACAGCGCCTTCCTGCCCTTGGCCTCCGGGTACTTGGCCACGAAGTCCGCGATCGCCCGCTCCGAGCGTGCGATCAACTCCGCTGCCGTCTGCTTCTCACCGAGGAGTTCACCGATGAGCTGGGTGGTCTCCGTGGGGTCGTCCTGGGCGAGCTTGGTGCGGTAGCCGAGCGTGGGGGCGATCGCGCTCAACTTGGCGAAGACCTCCTGGTAGGTCGGCTGGCCCGAGGTCATCAGGATGAGGTCGGGGCGCAGCGCGGCGATCTTCTCGACATTGGGTTTGACCTCGTCGAGAACCGCGACGTCCTCGTCGAGGGGCGGGGTGACGGCGGGGAAGTTCCGACCGTCCGCACCGCCGCCGAACTTCAGGGCGCCGACGATCGGTGCGCCCAGCGCCCGGGCCACCGCGACGTCGACGTAGCCGAGAGCCACGACCCGCTTGGGCTTGGACGGGACGACGGTCTTGCCCTTGGCGTGAGTGACGGAGACCGGGAAGGATCCGGCGGCCCCGGTCTGGCCGGAGCCGGTCGGGCCGTCTTCGCCGTCGGAGTCGCCGCAGGCCGTCAGGGAGAGCGCGAGGGCGAGCAGCACGCCGACGAGCGAGGTCAGCCTGCTGCGGCTCCGGCCGCTCCGATCGACGGTGCGGGGGGCGTGCGGGAGTGGCTGCACGTGGTCGGTTCCTCGCGGTGTCCGGCCCGTGGAGAGCTTCACTAAGAACATTTAGGGAAGGCTAACCTAATTGACCTTGGATGTAACCGGGCAGCACGACTACTGACACAACGTCAATTTCAGCCATCCGCAGTGACTCACTCCGGTGAACACAACGCTCCCCGGTAGGGCGAGCCATACCGGGGAGTGTGCGGAACGATCGGCGCGTGCGGGCTCAGCCCTCCGCAGGCAGGGTGATCGCGTACGCCTTGCGGAGCGTCTCGTGGACGGTCCAGGTCGTCCGGTCACCCCGGCTCAGCACCCCCAGGTCGCCCGGTCCGACATCGAGCGTCGGACCGCCCTCGATGTCGATCGTGGCCCGACCGCTGATGACGACGAAGAGCTCTTCCTCCTCGACGTCGGTGACCACACCGGGCGTGATCTGCCAAATCCCGCGCAACTGCCTGCCGTCGCCCGACTCCCACAGGAGCTTGCCGCTGACCTCGGGAGTGCCGGAGACGATCTGCCCGGGGTCGAGCGGGTCGGGGTCAAGCGAAGCGTCGGGGATGTGCACGGAGAAGCTCTGGTCCATGGCCGGGGCGGTGCCTTTCCTTGCGTACGGTCGTGCCGGATTTCGGCGCACTCGGGGTATTGCTGCACTGCTGAGCTGACCATCTCACAACCATGTGAAAGGTCCGAGATGCACCCCTCCCCGACCGGACCCGGCGCGAACCGCCCCGCGACCCGGTGCGTCAGCCGCGGTCCGGCCCGGTCGCCACCGGCCGCGCCGGGTCCTGTGTCCACTGCGACCAGGACCCCGCGTACAACGCCGGAGTGAAGCCCGCGAGCTCCAACGCAACGGCCTGGTGCGCACCGGACACCCCGGAACCGCAGTAGACCCCGACTTCGGTACCCGCCTCGGCACCGAGCGCCGCGAAGCGGGAGGCCAGCCGGGCGGCGGGCAGAAAACGTCCATGCTCGTCCACGTTCTCGGACGTGGGGGCCGACACCGCGCCCGGGATGTGCCCCGCCACCGGGTCGATCGGCTCCACCTCGCCCCGATAGCGCTCCGGGGCGCGGGCGTCGAGCAGCACCCCCGAGCGGGCCAGCGCTGCGGCCGAGTCCGCCGTCAACAGGGGAAGCGCACCCGGCTCAGGGGCGAAGTCACCCTCGGTCGGCTCGGGTGCCTTGCTCTCCAACGGCCCCTCCCACGCGGCGAGCCCACCGTCCAGCACCCGCACCGATCCGTGACCGGCCCACCGCAACAGCCACCAGGCCCGGGCCGCACCCCATCCCTGCGCGGCGTCATACGTAACCACCGGGGTCCCGGCCGACACCCCGGCGCGCCGCATGGCCGCACCGAAGACGCCGACGTCGGGCAGCGGATGGCGACCGTCGATCCCGGGCGGGGAGGCCAGTTCCGCATCCAGATCGATGAAGACCGCACCGGGAATGTGCCCGGCGTCGTAGGCGTCCCGACCGTGGGGCCCTCCCAACTGGTAACGGACGTCGAGGAGAACGGGCGGCTGCTCGCCGGCCAGCTCAGCGGCGAGATCGTCGGCGGAGATGATGGGGTTCATGCCGGCCATCCTCGCTCACCGCCGGCGCCGCGGAATGCCTCCGAAACAGATCTGCAATGACAAATCCGGCATGCTGGGGAGGCAACCCGCCAAAAGCGGCGCGGCCAGGGCGCACTGAGCGCCGGGGGATGGAACCATTCGCTCGGGGCGCACGCCCTTTCCCTACGACGGCGCGCGCCCCGTCCCCCCGTACGGCCACCACGATGGTCCGAGGAGAGAGTCACGATGACCGAGGCAACTCGGCGCACACCCGGCACACCCTGCTGGGTGAGCTTGATGGTGCACGGCCTTGATGAGATCCAGATGTTCTACGGCGAGCTTTTCGGATGGGAGTTCTCCCCCGGGCCGGGTCAACTCGGCCCCTATGTGCGCGGGCTCCTCGACGGCAAGGAGGTCGCAGGTATCGGACGGCTGCCCGCCGATCGTCAACTGCCGATCGCTTGGACGCCCTATCTGTGGACCGACGACGCGGACGCCACAGCGGAGTTGGTCAGATGCAGCGGCGGCACCGTGGGGGTGGGCCCCTTGGATGCCGCCGACGCCGGACGGATGGCGATCGTGACCGACCCCGCGGGTGCGGTGTTCGGTCTCTGGCAGCCCGCGAGTCACCACGGCATCTCGCTGCACGGCACCCACGGCACACCGGTCTGGCACGAGTTGCTGACCTCGACGACGTCGTCGGTGAGCAAGTTCTACGAAACGGTCTTCGGCTACGAGATCGAGAAGGACACCCCCGCAGAACCGGAAGCGGGGTCACCGCAGGGGGAGGAGAACGATCGTGTGACGCTGTTGTTGGACGGGCGGGCGGTGGCGGCGCTGCACGGGGTGGGGCGCACCCTGTCACGCCGTCGCGGTACCGCCTGGATGACGTACTTCCAGGTCGAGGACACCGATCGCAGCGCCTCCCAGGTGATCGAGTTGGGCGGGCAGGTGATCACTCCTCCGTCGGACGGCCCGCACGGCCGCACGGCCACCGTCTCCGACCCCGAGGGCGCGGTGTTCACCCTCGTACGACAGCGGTCCTGACCTCCTGCGCACTCGACGAAGCGTTCAAGAGAGCTTCTAGGAGGGCTTCTCAGAGGGCACGGGCGGTAAAGGGCTCGGGAGCAGAAGCGCTGAGGGCCGGTTCCGTGGAGGGCGGTGGGCGTCCTCGGGACCGGCCCGGGGTCGAGTGGGGTGGGGGGCCGGCCGAAGGAGATCAGTGGTGGCCGGCGACGGCGCCCCGCTGCTCGACACCGGTGGAGCGGGGGGACGTCGGACCGGAGTCGACAGGCAGCACGTCCGGGGAGAGCGCCGCCGCCCGAGCGCTCGCGGCGGTCATCCGGCGGCGGTGATGGCGTCGGCACAACACCTCGTAGCCGACCTCCCCGGCCACCCCGTCGGCGTTGACGTCTCCGATCACCACCAGGGCACCTTCGACCACCATCAACCCACCGACCGTGCGGGCGTTGTGCGTTGCGCGGGCTCCGCACCAGCAGAGGGCCTCCACCTGGAGGACCTCTATGCGGTCGGCGAGTTCCACCAGGCGTTGGGAGCCGGGGAAGAGCTTGGAGCGGAAGTCGGTCGTGATGCCGAAGGCGAAGACGTCCAGCTCCAGGTCGTCCACCACCCGCGCGAGCTGGTCGATCTGCTCGGGGGCGAAGAACTGTGCTTCGTCGGCGATGACGTAGTCGCAGCGTCCGCCCTGGGAGAGCCGGTCGACGAGGTGTCCATAGAGGTCGAAGCCCTCGGCGGCCTCGACCGCATCGGTGACCAGACCGAGCCGTGAGGAGAGCTTCCCCTCACCGGCACGGTCGTCACGGGTGAAGATCACACCCTGAAGGCCGCGAGCCGACCGGTTGTGCTCGATCTGCAGAGCCAGGGTGGACTTGCCGCAGTCCATGGTTCCGGAGAAGAACACCAACTCGGGCATGGCGGAGTGAGGGCCTTTCAGGTCGGTGCGGCGACGGTCGCGCCACCGGGGCGATGTGTTGGCTATGTGTTGGCGATGAGTCGGTGATCAGGGAAGAACACGATCTCGTGCGGGAGGTCGGTACGAGGTCAGGGGCGGACTTCGAGGAGGGGCACCAGTTGTTCGGTGGCGGTCATCGAACCGTGCATCCCCACCATCGCCGACTCGTTCGGCTCGTTGACGGATGCGGTGATCGCCACGTCGGCGCAGGCCGCGGCCACGACATCGCCGATACGGCCGGTCACCCGCTCGTCGACCCTGGGCCCGAACCAGCCCGCGGCCACGGCCTCTTCGCGGCTCGCGACCCAGAATCGGTCGCCGAGCACCTCGCGCCAGACGGCCAGTACGTCCGACTGGGCTCCGGGGACCGCGTACACATGGCGGGCGCGGCCCTCCCCGCCCAGCAGGGCGACGCCGGCGCGCAACTCCCAGTCCTCGTCGAAGTCGATGCGGGACTCTTCGTCGAAGGGGATGTCGATCATGCCGTGGTCGGCGGTGACGTAGAGCGCAGAGCGCGGGGGCAGTTGCTCCGCGAGGCGCTGGACCAGCCGGTCGACGTACATGAGTTGGCCGCGCCAGGCATCGGAGTCGATGCCGAAGCGATGCCCCTTGCCGTCGACTTCGCTGTAGTACGTGTAGACCAGGGAGCGATCGGCCGCGCCCAACTGCTCGGCGGCCAGATCCATCCGTTCCTCGGCACTGAGCCGGCCGTGGAACGTGCCGCCGCTGAGGGCGATCTCGGTGAGTGGGGTGTGCTCGAATATGGGGGACGAGACCTGGGCGGTGTGCACACCGGCCTCGTGCGCGCGCTGGAAGACGGTGGGGTACGGCTGCCAGCAGCGCGGATCGGTGTACGGCTTCCAACGCAGCTGGTTCATCAGCCGACCGCTCGCGGGGTCCCGGACCATGTATCCGGGCAGCCCGTGGAGGCCCGGCGCGAGGCCGGTGCCCACCGAGGCGAGGGACGTCGCGGTCGTCGCCGGGAACCCGACGGTGATGGGCTGGCCGGTGGCGCCCCGTGAGCTGGCGAGCAGCGAGGTGAGGTAGGGGGCCTCGTCCGGATGGTCCTTGATCTGCTGCCAGCCGAGGCCGTCGATCAGGAAGACGCAGTTACGGTCGGCGGGGGTGAGCTCGGCCATCAGCCGCTCATATCCGGCAACGCCCTGACCTGCGACGAGCGTGGGGAGGAGATCGGCGAGCGAGGCACGGCCGTACGCGGGGACGGGTGCCGTGCCGACGGCGAGCGGCGCCGGGTCATCGGGCCAGGCGGACTGGGGCGTGGACAGCACCATCAGCGGCCGGTCGCCCGGCCGGGGGTGGACACCGTGGCGGCGGTCGCCTCGGACAGGGCCTGGGCGAAGACCAGGGTCTGTCGGACGGTGTCGGGGCCGTCGCCCGCTTCGCTGACGCGCAGGCTCAGGTCGTCGGCGGTGGAGTTGCCCGTGTAGCCGTGGTCGGCCTCGCAGTTGGGGTCGCCGCAGGCGGCGGGCTCCAGGTCGAGGCGGGCGACCGCGCCCCAGCCGATGGTCAGGACGACTTCGCGCGGCAGGGTGCCCGGCGTGTATGACTCGGGGTTCGCCACCACCCGGCTGACCACGACCGAGGAGATCCGGTCGAGTTTGACGGACTCGGTCGAGGTCGTCGCGTAGGGCGTGGGGGAGCTGGAGTCGGCCGTCTGCTCATCGGTGTGGCTGACGATGAAGCGGTGGCTCGTCAGGACGAGCACGGTGACGTGACGCCGTACTTCGTTGGCGTCGAAGGTGGTCTCCTGGTGCACCAGGTACGAGCTGATCTGCTCGCCGCCGACGGCGGCCTCCACCGCCTCGGCCACGAGAGCCGGGTAGTAGCCGCTGCGCTCGATTGCCGCGCGCAGCCCCTGGGTCGTCGTACCGGTCTTCGCCATGCGGTCCATCCTACGGGGCCAGTGGGGGGTCAAGCGTTCAGTCCGCTCAGTAGCTCGGGAGTCGACGTGGGCCCAGGTCAGTGAAGGCGGCGGGGGGCGCGAGCCGGACGGATGCCCCGAGCACAGAGAGACCATGCTGAGCCACAACGACGGGTTCAAGACTGATTCCGACCACTTCCGGGTGGTCATCGACAAGACGTGATACACGCAACAACAGCTGTTCCAGGGCCGCGGTGTCGACCGGGGCCGAACCGCGCCAGCCGAAAAGGAGCGGAGCAGTCCGGATTGTCCTGATCAGCTCGGCGGCATCGCGGTCGGTGACAGGGACGAGCCGGTGGGAGGTGTCGCCGAGGAGCTCGGATGCGGCGCCGGCGAGACCGAACGACAGCACCGCACCCACGGCGGGATCGATGACCGCACGCACGACCGTGTCCACGCCCCGGGGCGCCATCGCCTGTACGACGGGTTGCAGTTCGACGGGCTTGCCCAGCAGGGCGGTGAGCTCCCCGTACGCCTGCCGCAACTGGGTCTCGTTCGCTAGGTCGAGGCGCACGCCCCCGAGGTCGGGGCGGTGCCGCAGATGGGGGGCGGTGGTCTTGAGCGCCACCGGGTACCCGAGCCGCTCGGCCGCCGCGACCGCAGCGTCCGGCCCGGGTGCGGCGAGCGCACCCCGCACCTCGATTCCGTAGCGCGCGAGCAGCCGGTGGGCCTCGTCGGTCGGGAGCGTGGCCGCGGGGGCGTCCTCCGCGGCTCCGAGCAGATCATGGATCTGAGCCGCGGCACCGCTCTCGTCGATGTCGTCGTACGCCGGGACCTTGCCGGGCTCGGCCGCGTCCCGTCGCCACCTGGCGTAGGAAACGGCCTGGGACAGGGCCCGTACGGCACGTTCCGCGGCGGGGTAGGTGGGGATGCGACGACCGGGGGCGGGCGCTGACTCGGCGGGCCGGTCCGTCGTGGAGCCCGGGGCACCCACGGCAGGACCCTGCCGATCCAGGCCGGCCGTCCCGTTGCCCTCCCGGGGCGCCGTGTCCGGCACGGGTTCGCCCTCGGGTGGCGCGGGCGGCTGCGGCTGTGGGGGGACCTGCCGAGCCTCGGCCGGGGGCTCGGGCCGGCGGCCCGTGGCCCGCGGCCGGACCGCCGCCAGTGCCGAGGAGAGGCCCCCGAGTTCCACATGGACCACGGCCACCGGTTTCGCCGGGGCCGACGCCGCCGCCTCGCGCAGCGCCGCCGCCAGGAACTCGGCATCGCCCGATCGGAGGTCTCCGTCATCCCCCACCCAGGGGATCGCCGTCACCACGACCGCATCGCAGCCGTCGTCCGCGAGGGCACGCGTGAGCGCGGCGCCGAAGTCGGCCGGGGTGGCCTCGGTGGTCAGGTCGAGCGGCGGCAGGGGGCGCAGCCCCTCGGTCAGACAGGCGTCGTAGGTCAGCAGCCCGAGGGACTCGGAGTTGCCCAGGATCGCGATCCTGGGGCCGGCGGGCAGTGGTTGGCCAGCCAGCAGGAGGCCCGCGTCAACGAGTTCGGTGACCGTGTCGACGCGGATCACGCCCGCCTGGCGCAGCAGCGCTCCGACGGCCGCGTCGGGGATGCGGGTGACGGGGACGGCGTGGCCGGGCGGCTCGCTGCCGCTGTGGCGCGCGCCCTTCACGACCACGACCGGTTTGACGGCGGCGGTGCGGCGGGCGAGCCGGGTGAACTTGCGCGGGTTGCCGATCGATTCGAGGTACAGCAGGACGACATCGGTCTCGGGGTCCTCGTACCAGTACTGGAGGAAGTCGTTCCCGGACACGTCCGCACGGTTGCCGGAGGAGATGAAGGTGGAGAGGCCGGCGCCGCGGCGGTGGAGGCCCGAGAGCAGGGCCATGCCGATCGCGCCGGACTGGGTGAACAGGCCGATGCGACCGGGGGCCGGGGAGTGCGGGGCGAGGGAGGCGTTGAGGCGTACGGCGTCGGCGGTGCTGATGATGCCGAAGGAGTTGGGGCCGATGATCCGCATCCCGTAGGAGCGGGCCTGTCGCACCAGGTCGCGCTGGCGGTCCCGGCCCTCGGGGCCGCTCTCGGCGTACCCCGCGGAGATCACGATGAGTCCGCGCACACCGTTCTCGCCGCAGTCGGCGACCACGTCGGGTACGTGTTCCGCGGGCACCGCGACGACGGCCAGATCGACTCCCCCGGCGGTTTCGGCGGCGATCTCGGCGACGGACCGGAAGGCGGGCACCCCGTCGACGTCACGCTGGTCGGGAGGGAAGGAACGGTTCACGGCATAGGTGCGGCCGGTGTAGCCGGAGGCGAGGAGGTTGCGCAGGACGGCCCGACCCACCCCGCCGATCGAGCGGCCGGTGCCGATCACGACGACCGATGCGGGTGCCAGCAGGCGCTGGACGGAACGGGCCTCCGCGCGCTGTTCGCGCGCCCGCTGCACGGCCAGGGACTCGGCGGTGGGTTCGAGGTCGAGCGTCAGATGGACGGAGCCGTCCTCGAAGCTGCGCTTCTGGGTGTAGCCCGCATCACGGAACACCTTGATCATCTTGGTGTTGGCCGGCAGCACCTCGGCCGCGAAACGGCGGACCCCCCGCTCCCGGGCCACCGCCGCGATGTGCTCCAGCAGGGCGGAGGCCACGCCCCGGCCCTGGTGTGCGTCCTGGACGAGGAACGCGACTTCCGCCTCGTCGGCGGGCGCGCTGGCGGGGCGCCCGCGGGCGTCGATGCGGTCATAGCGGACGGTGGCGATGAACTCGCCGCCGACGGTGACGGCGAGCCCCACCCGGTCCACGTAGTCGTGGTGGGTGAAGCGGTGCACGTCCTTGGCGGACAGCCGGGGGTAGGGGGCGAAGAAGCGGTAGTACTTGGATTCGTCCGAGACCTGTTCGTAGAAGCTGACCAGACGGTCCGCGTCCTCGGTGGTGATCGGTCTGATGCGCGCGGTGGCGCCGTCACGCAGCACCACATCCGCTTCCCAGTGATCGGGGTACGCGTGCTCGGGCGGGGTCTGCATGACGGCAGCCTAAAGCTCGCCGACGGATCGCGAGGGCTACCCGGCACACTCCGCGACGGCCGATCTTCGTCGGCGTGCGACCGGGAGCACAGGGAGCGGGTGGGGCGCGGGGCCCGTCCATGGACGGCCGTGGGAGTGGATTCGCAGGGCGCTGTCAGGTGGCCGGAGTGGGGATCCGGATATGGAATGGACCCTTCCGATGCGATGGAAGATCGACGTCCTTGGGGTGCGCGCGAGCGGCACCCACCACCCCGCCCCACCGACCCGGAGGGCACGCGCCACGGCTCCGGATACCGCCTCCGGCAGGGGGCAGCGTGAGAGACTGGTCTAGACAACCGTTGAACCCGAAGGGCAACACCATGGCTGAGCGCCGCGTCAACGTCGGCTGGGCCGAGGGCCTTCACGCCCGTCCCGCCTCCATCTTCGTCCGTGCCGCCACGGCCTCCGGCGTCCCCGTGACGATCGCCAAGGCCGATGACAACCCGGTCAACGCCGCCTCCATGCTCGCCGTCCTCGGACTGGGCGCACAGGGCGGCGAAGAGATCGTCCTCGCTTCGGACGCGCCCGGGGCCGACGAGGCGCTCGACCGGCTGGCGAAGCTGGTGGCCGAAGGTCTGGACGAACTTCCCGAGACGGTCTGACCCGAGCACGCTGACGCCGCGGCTCTCGACACTCCGTGCGGCCCGCCGGTGGGTCCATTGCCGGGCTTACCCGCCCCGGCAGCGCACCTCAATCCGCGGTGACCTTCGCCCGGCCGTCGTGCGGTGCAGGCCGTGCAGTGCAGGCCGTGCCGTGCGGTCAGATCTTCACACCGTGGGCACGCAGATACGCGAGCGGATTGACGTCCGACCCGTAGTCGGCGCTCGTCCGGGCCTCGAAGTGCAGATGCGCCCCCGTGGAGTTGCCCGTGGAGCCGGCGCGGCCGAGTTGGTCACCCGGCATCACGCTCCGCCCCACGGAGACGCTCAGCGAGGACAGGTGCCCGTACTGCGTGTACGAACCGTCGTTCATCTTGAGGACCACGTTGTAGCCGTACGCCCCGCCCCAGCCCGCCTCGACGACCGTCCCCGCGCCCACGGCCACCACCGGGGTGCCCGTGGAGGCGTGGAAGTCGATGCCGGAGTGGCTGCCGGACGACCACTGCGAGCCGCCCGCACGGTAGTCCGTGGTGACATGGGATCCGGCGATCGGCAGCCGGAAGGCGTTCAGCCGCTGGCGCTCCGCCTCACGGGCCGCGCGCTCCTTGGCCTCGCGTATCTCGTTGGCGCGGGCCTCCGCCTTGCGCCGGGCCTCGGCAGCCGCCTCCATCCGGGCCAGCGCCTCGCGCTTTTGGATGACGGCCTGGTCGGCGACCTCGTCCGACAGCGAGTGCGCGGACAGCATCTGCGCGGTCATGGTGTGCTGGGTCCTCGCCTGGACGACGGCGGAACCCGCTGAGCCGGTCACGCCCGCGTCCAGCGTCACCGGTGTGGCACCCGTGGAGGTCTCGCCCGTACCGTCTGCACCTTCTGCGGTGTCGG
This sequence comes from Streptomyces sp. NPDC005963, assembly GCF_040638655.1. Lineage (NCBI taxonomy): Bacteria > Bacillati > Actinomycetota > Actinomycetes > Kitasatosporales > Streptomycetaceae > Streptomyces > Streptomyces sp. NPDC005963. Next base: position 184,155 of record NZ_JBEXVD010000007.1, read on the forward strand.
CGTCCGGCTTGGCGACCGATCCGGCGTCGGAGGCGAAGGAACCGTCATCGACGGCCAGGGCCGGACCGGCGAGGGTCCCGACGACTCCGGTGGTGGCGAGGGCCGCGGCGGAGGCGAATCCCGCACTCGTACGCGTCTTGCGGCCCGGGGCACGGTGTCTCCCGGTGGAACGGGCGAGCGCCATGAAGAGGCTGTTCCTTTCCTTCCTTCTCGCCTACCGGGTTAGCTGACGGGTTCGGAGCAGGAAGGTCTCCTACGAGCCCCTCCGCACAGTGGCGAAGGCACCCGATTCACCCCAAGGGACCTGGGTCCCCGGCTCCCCAGACTCACGTCTGACGGGGACTCGGCGATGGCTGTCCGTGCCGCGGATGCGGCGTACTGCCGGCGAACAGCCGCACTGACGCTAAGCCGACGGGCCGCCAGGCGCCAAACAGACCGGCTCTTTTGTTAATCACGCCACAGTCGAGACGGTGGCCTTCCCCGTAAAACGGACAGGTTTCCTGCCTGTTCGCAGCACCGCCGCCGAAGCGGCGAAGGGCCCCGACGACACACGGCCGCCGGGACCCTTCTTCCACACGCGGACCGGCTTCCGCCGGAAGCGGTCAATCAGCCCGACACCACGGTCACTTCGCCGATGCCGAGGGCGCGCACCGGCTCCTCGATCTGGGCGGCGTCACCGACGAGGACCGTGACGAGACGGTCCTCCGGGAAGGCGTTGACCACGGCGGCGGTCGCCTCCACGGTGCCCGTCTGGGCGAGCCGCCGATACAACTGGGCCTGGTAGTCGTCCGCGAGGTGCTGCTCCACCTGGTCGGCGAGGGTGCCCGCCACCGAAGCCGCGGTCTCGTACTTCAGCGGAGCGACACCCACCAGGTTCTGGACGGCGACATCGCGTTCGGTTTCCGTCAGGCCCTCGGCCGCGAGGGTGCGCAGCACCTTCCACAGGTCGTCGAGCGCCGGCCCGGTGTTGGGCGTGTCCACCGAACCGCTGATGCCCAGCAGGGACGCGCCCGTGCCGTCGGCGGTCGACCGCAGGACCTGGCCGAAGGCCCTGACGCCGTACGTGTAGCCCTTCTCCTCGCGCAGCACCCGGTCCAGTCGCGAGGTGAGCGTGCCGCCCAGGCAGTACGTCCCGAGGACCTGCGCCGGCCACACCCGGTCGTGCCGGTCCGCGCCGACCCGGCCGATGAGCAGTTGGGTCTGCACGGCACCCGGCCGGTCCACGATGACGACGCGCCCCCGGTCGTCACCGCTGATCGCAGGCACCGGTCGGGGCGCGCCGCTGTCGCCCGACCAATCGCCGAGGGTTTCGGCGAGGACGGCGTCGACGTCGACGTCGGTGAGGTCACCGACGACGACCGCGGTGGCGGTGGCGGGGCGCACATGCGCGTCGAAGAAGGCGCGTACGGCCGCGGAGTCGATCCGGGAGATCGTCTCCTCGGTGCCGAGCCGAGGACGCGACATCCGCAGCGTGGGCGGGAACAGCTGCTTGTACAGCTCCTTGGCGGCCCGTCGACCGGGGTTCGCCGTCTCGTGCGGGATCTCGTCCAGACGGTTGCGCACCAGCCGCTCGATCTCGCTGTCCGCGAACGCGGGCGCGCGCAGGGCCTCGGCCAACAGGCCCAGCGCCTTCAGCAGCCGGGACACGGGCACTTCCAGGGAGACCCGGACCCCGGCATGGTCCGCGTGGGCGTCCAGGGTGGCACCGCAGCGCTCCAACTCGGCGGCGAACTCCTCGGCCGAACGCTTGTCGGTGCCCTCCGAGAGGGCGCGCGCCATGATGGTGGCGACGCCGTCCAGGCCCTCGGGCTCGGCGTCCAGCGGTGCGTCGAGGGAGATCTCCACGGCCACGACCTGCTGGCCGGGACGGTGACAGCGCAGCACGGTCAGGCCGTTGGGCAGGCTCCCGCGGTCGGGAGCGGGGAAGGCCCAGGGCCTGGCCTCCCCCGGCTGGGGCTGCGGGTGGAACTCCATGGTGGTCAGCGCCTGCGCTGCATCGGTCACTGGTCCGCCCCCTCTTCTGCGTCGTTCTGCTCGTCCGCGGCGTCCTGCGTCGGGGCCGGCAGCGGTTCGTACACCAGCACCGCCCTGTTGTCCGGGCGCAGTCGGGCCTTGGCGATCGCCCGCACCTCGTCCGCGGTGACGCTCAGAACGCGGTCCACGGCCGTCAGCGCCAGTTGGGGGTCGCCGAAGAGCACCGCGTACCGGCAGAGTTCGTCGGCGCGGCCCGCGACGGTGGAGAGGCGGTCAAGCCACTCGCGCTCCAGCTGTGCCTGAGCGCGCTCCATCTCCTCGGGCGTGGGGCCCTCATCGCCGAAGCGCGCGAGCTCCTCGTCGACGGCGGACTCGATCTGCGGAACCTCCACTCCCCCGGAGGTCTTGACGTCCAGCCAGCCCAGGGACGGCGCCCCGGCCAGGCGCAGCAGCCCGAAGCCGGCCGCCACAGCCGTCTGGTCACGGCGCACCAGACGGTTGTGGAGCCGGGAGGACTCGCCGCCGCCGAGGACGGTCAGCGCGATGTCCACGGCGTCGCACTCGCGGGTGCCGTCGTGCGGCAGCCGGTAGGCGGCCATCAGCGCACGGGCGGGCACCTCCTCCTCGATGACCTCGCGCAGCTGGCGGCCGATGTTCTCCGGGAGGGAGCCGTCGCGTGGTGGCTGCTTGCCGTCGTGGGAGGCGATGGAACCGAAGTACTTCTCGATCCAGGCGAGGGTCTGCTCGGGGTCGATGTCCCCGACGACCGACAGGACCGCGTTGTTCGGCGCGTAGTACGTGCGGAAGAAGGCGCGGGCGTCCTCCAGGGTCGCCGCGTCCAGATCGGCCATGGAGCCGATGGGGGTGTGGTGGTACGGGTGGCCCTCGGGGTAGGCGAGGGCGGTCAGCCGTTCGAAGGCGGTGCCGTACGGGACGTTGTCGTAGCGCTGGCGGCGCTCGTTCTTCACGACGTCCCGCTGGTTCTCCATCGATTCGTCGTCGAGCGCGGCCAGCAGCGAGCCCATGCGGTCGGCCTCCAGCCAGAGCGCGAGCTCCAGCTGGTGCGTGGGCATGGTCTCGAAGTAGTTCGTGCGCTCGAAGCTCGTGGTGCCGTTCAGCGAACCGCCGGCACCCTGCACCAGCTCGAAGTGGCCGTTGCCGTGGACCTGCTTCGAGCCCTGGAACATCAAGTGCTCGAAGAGGTGGGCGAGGCCCGTGCGGCCCTTGACCTCGTGGCGCGAGCCGACGTCGTACCAGAGGCAGACCGCGGCGACCGGGGTCAGGTGGTCCTCGGAGAGCACCACCCGCAGGCCGTTGGCCAATCGGTGCTCCGTCGCTGTCAGGCCGCCCGAACCGGCCTGCGCTGTGGCCGTATGACCCATGGGCATGTACGTCCCTTCGATCGCGATGCTGTTGGTTGTCTTCGCAGCACTGCCACTGTATGCAAGCGGGCTGACACCTGGCGAAGTTCCCGGGTCGCGGTCGGCGTTGTCAGTGGGACGGTCCACAATGGTCGGCATCAGTTCCCGATCCGGTACGTGAAGGAGCAGCAGCCGCGATGGCCCGCCGCAGCACGAAAACCCCGCCGCCCGACGATTTCGAGGAGAAGATCCTCGATATCGACGTCGTCGACGAGATGCAGGGCTCCTTCCTTGAGTACGCCTATTCGGTGATCTACTCCCGTGCCCTGCCCGACGCCCGTGACGGAATGAAGCCGGTCCAGCGCCGGATCGTCTACCAGATGAACGAGATGGGGCTGCGCCCCGAGCGCGGCTATGTGAAGTGCGCCCGGGTCGTGGGCGAGGTGATGGGCAAGCTGCACCCGCACGGTGACGCGTCGATCTATGACGCGCTGGTGCGGATGGCCCAGCCGTTCTCGATGCGGGTGCCCCTGGTCGACGGCCACGGGAACTTCGGCTCGCTGGGCAATGACGACCCGCCCGCCGCCATGCGGTACACCGAATGCCGGATGGCCGACGCGACCTCGTTGATGACGGAGTCCATCGACGAGGACACCGTCGACTTCGCCCCGAACTACGACGGCCAGGAGCGCGAACCCGTCGCCCTTCCAGCCGCGTATCCGAACCTCCTGGTCAATGGCGCGTCCGGGATCGCGGTCGGCATGGCGACGAACATGCCGCCGCACAATCTGGGCGAGGTGATCGCCGCCGCCCGTCATCTCATCCGCTATCCGGGGGCCGATCTGGCCACGTTGATGCGTTTCGTCCCCGGCCCCGACCTGCCCACCGGCGGCCGGGTCGTGGGGCTGGCCGGCATCAAGGACGCGTACGCGACCGGTCGCGGCACCTTCAAGATCCGCGCCACGGCCACCGTCGAGGACGTCACGCCGCGCCGCAAGGGCCTGGTGATCACCGAGCTGCCCTTCACCGTGGGTCCCGAGAAGGTGATCTCCAAGATCAAGGACCTGGTGGGGGCGAAGAAGCTCCAGGGCATCGCGGACGTCAAGGACCTCACCGACCGCTCCCACGGGCTGCGTCTGGTGATCGAGATCAAGAACGGCTTCATCCCCGAGGCCGTGTTGGAACAGCTCTACAAGCTCACGCCGATGGAGGAGTCCTTCGGCATCAACAACGTGGCGCTGGTCGACGGCCAGCCGCTGACGCTGGGGCTGAAGGAGCTGCTTGAGGTCTATCTCGACCACCGGTTCACCGTGGTGCGCCGGCGCAGCGAGTTCCGGCGCACCAAGCGCCGTGACCGGCTGCATCTGGTCGAGGGCCTGTTGGTCGCCCTGCTCGACATCGACGAGGTCATCCGGCTGATCAGGTCCAGCGACAATTCGGCGCAGGCGAAGGAGCGGCTCATCGAGCACTTCTCGCTGTCCGAGATCCAGACGCAGTACATCCTGGACACTCCGCTGCGCCGGCTCACCCGGTTCGACCGGATCGAGCTGGAGAGCGAGCGGGACCGGCTGACCTCGGAGATCGAGGCGTTGACCGGCATCCTGGATTCGGACGCGGAGCTGCGCAAGCTGGTCTCCGGGGAATTGGCTGCCGTGGCCAAGAAGTTCGGCACCGAGCGGCGGACGGTCCTGTTGGAGTCGGGTGCCGCTCTGGTCGCGGCGGTGGCGCTGGAGGTCGCGGACGACCCCTGCCGCGTACTGCTCTCGTCGACGGGACTGCTCGCACGGACGGCGACGGGCGAGCCCCTGCCCGAGGACGGCGCCAGGCGTGCCAAGCACGACGTGATCGTTTCCGCGGTCCTGTCGACCGCCCGCAGCGATGTGGGTGTGGTCACCTCCAGCGGGCGGCTGCTACGGCTGTCGGTGATCGATCTGCCGCAGCTGCCGCATACGGCGAGTGCTCCGAATCTCTCCGGTGGTGCTCCGCTGGCGGAGTTCCTGTCCCTGGAGGCGGGCGAGACGGTGATCTGTCTGACCACCCTGGAGGAATCGTCGCCCGGGCTCGCGCTGGGCACCCTCCAGGGCGTGGTCAAGCGCGTCGTCCCGGACTATCCGGCGAACAAGGACGAGCTGGAGGTCATCTCCCTCAGGGACGGCGACCGGATCGTCGGGGGCGTCGAGTTGCGGACGGGCGAGGAGGACCTGGTCTTCATCAGCTCCGATGCCCAACTGCTGCGCTTCCCCGCCGCACAGGTGCGGCCCCAGGGGCGGGCGGCTGGCGGTATGGCCGGCATCAAGTTGACGGCGGACGCGCGGGTGATCTCGTTCACCGCGGTCGATCCGGCGGTGGACGCGGTGGTGTTCACCGCGGCCGGCTCGACCGGAGCGTTGGACGACTCGTTCACCTCGGCGAAGGTGACACCGTTCGACCAGTACCCGCGCAAGGGGCGGGCGACGGGCGGAGTGCGCTGTCAGCGTTTCCTCAAGGGCGAGGACGTGTTGCTGTTGGCCTGGGCCGGGGCGACTCCGGTCCGTGCGGCGCTGAAGACGGGCACGCCGACCGACCTGCCCGAGCCCGACCCGCGCCGGGACGGCTCGGGGACCCCGTTCGACGTGGCGGTGGCGGTGCTGGCAGGCCCACCGAGCTGACGCGCGTCCCGCGAAGGTCTCGTCGGCCCGCCTCGGGGGCGTGCCGACGAGACCTGACCGCGCAGCCCCCGGTAGAAGCCGTCGAGGGACGGCGCGAGGCGCCTAAGTCCCCTCGGTGGGGCCGGTCCAGGCGTACGGCTCCGTCTCGCCGTACCGGGCCGTCGTGCTCGCCGCCGATCCGTGGTCGGTGTCGTAGGTGTCGTGACTGTCATGGCTGTCATGGCTGTCGTCGCCGTGACGGCCGTCTTGGCCGTCCTCAGCGGGAGTCTGTACGAAGCGCAGCACGCCCCAGAGGCTGCGCTCGTCCGGCGCCGCGTCCAGTTCGTGGATGCGCGTGGACTCCAGATCTCCCAGCAGCCCCGGACCGTCGACGGCGGACCCGATGAGAACCAATTGGCTCCGCCGCTCCGCGTCCTGCGGCCAGGGTTCGGGATAGAACCGCAGGAACCGCCCGACGGCGTGCACGGCGTAGCGATTGCGGGGGTCCGCGGCCCCGAAGTCGATGAACCCCTTGATCCGGTAGAGCCCCTCGGGCCGGGTGTCGAGGAAGTCCAGCAGTCGCCGCGGATGCAGGGGCGCGCTGGAGGTGAAGGCGACGCTCTCGTACGAGGCGTGGAGGTGCTGGGCATCGCCACAGTCCGACTCCGCCCCCTCGCAGGGGCCGTCGTCGGACGACGGGTCCAGGAGGTCGTCGAAGGCGAGTTGGCCGACCCGTTCCGTGCTGGGCCTGCGGTCGAAGAACAGCTCCGGGTCGACCCTTCCGTAGCGGGCTTCGACCACGGCCGCGGAGCCCTGAAGGCCCTTGCGCAGCCGCTGGAGGGCAGCCGGGTCGACCCGGTCGGTCTTGTTGAGCACCACCAGGTCGGCGAGGGCGAGGTGCCGGTCGATCTCGGGGTGGCGCTCGCGCGTGGCCTCGTACTCGGCTGCGTCGACCACTTCCACGAGCCCGCCGTAGACCATGCGTTCGTTCCCGCTGGCGAGCAGCATCCGGACCAGTTCGGCAGGTTCGGCGAGCCCGCTGGCCTCAATGACGATCACATCGAGACGGGCGGTGGGCCGGGTGAGCTTGTCGAGGAAGACGTCGAGTTCGCTGGCGTCCACGGCGCAGCACAGACAGCCGTTGCCGAGCGAGACCGTGGAGTCGCCGAGTTGGCCGGCGACCGTCATGGCGTCGATCTCGATCGCCCCGAAGTCGTTGACGATCGCTCCGATGCGGGTGCCCCGGCTCGCGCGCAGCAGATGGTTGAGCAAGGTGGTCTTGCCCGACCCGAGGAAACCTGCGAGGACGATGACGGGGATCTGTCGGCTCGGATCGGGAAGCGAACTCACCTGGGGCCTCTCACGGGACGGGCACGGGCTGGGGCGGGGTCGGGCCCGCATAGCGGGCGGCCGGGCGGATGATCTTCGAGTCGGCCGCCTGCTCCAGGATATTGGCGCTCCAGCCGATCACCCGGGCCGAGCAGAACGTCGGGGTGAACATCGACCGGGGCAGTCCGCACAGCTCCATCACGACGCCGGCGTAGAACTCGACGTTCGTGTGCAGTTCGCGGCCCGGTTTGAGCTCGGCCAGGATCTCCTCCACCTCCGTCTCCATCTGCACGGCGAAGTCGACCAGCGGTCCGCCGAAGCCCTCGGCAATGGTGCGCAGCAGCTGCGAGCGCGGGTCCTGGGTGCGGTAGACGGGGTGGCCGAAGCCCATGATCCGCTCGCCCGCGATGACCCGTTCCCGAACCCAGGGGCGGATGCGGTCGGGGGTGCCGATGGCGTCCAAGGCGTCCAGGGCGCGGCTCGGTGCGCCGCCGTGCAGCGGTCCGGAGAGTGCGCCGATGGCGCCGGTGAGGCAGGCGACGACATCGGCTCCGGTGGAGGCGATGACCCGGCCCGTGAAGGTGGACGCGTTGAATCCGTGGTCGACGGTGGCGATGAGGTACTGCTCGATCGCCCGGGCCCGGCGGGGGTCGGGCTCGGTGCCGGTGAGCATGTACAGGTAGTTGGCGGCGTACGGCAGGTCGGTGCGGGGTTCGACGGGTGTCTGTCCCTGGCCCAGTCGGTACAGGGCCGTGAGCAGGGTGGGGACGACGGCGCACGCGGCCAGTGCGTCCGCGCGACGGTCCTCGGCGTCGAGGTCGTACACCGGGCGCAGTCCGGCCAGGGCCCCGAACATCGACAGGCCGGTGCGCAGTCCGGCGAGTGGCCCGGAGGGCGCGGTGGTGCGGGCGAGCACGGGCAGTGCGGCGCGCATCGGCTCGGGAAGGGCGCGCAGGGCGGCGGTACGGGCGAGGAACTCGGCGCGTTCGTCGGCGTCGGGCAGTCTTCCGTGCACCATCAGGTGCCAGACGTCCTCGAAGCTGCGGGTCGCGGCCAGTTCCACGGCGTCGTACTGGCGGTAGTGGTAGAAGCCCTCCCGGCCGCGGACGTCCCCGATGGCGGTGTCGGTGACGACGACGCCCGCGAGTCCACGCGGTACTGCGGGGGGTGTGGTCGCTTCGGTGGTGGTGTGCATGGTCTCCTCCTCAGACATGATTCGACTGTCCATGCTTGACTCAATCATTGTCAATATTGATTGAATCAATATATCTATGGAGTGGGTACGGTGTCCTCATGAGCGATCACTCGGCCGATGAGCCTCGGCTGACCACCCGCGAAACCGCCGACCGGCTCGGGGTGAAGCCCGCGACGGTGTACGCCTATGTGAGCCGGGGGCAGCTGACCAGCCGCCGCGACCCCGAGGGGCGCGGCAGCACCTTTGACGCCCACGAGGTCGAGGCGCTCGCCCGCAAGGGCCGACGGGAGCCGACGGCCGGTGGCGACACACCTCGCATCCGTACCGGCATCACGCTGATCGACGGGGACCGCTACTACTTCCGCGGGGTCGACGCCACCGAGTTGGCCCGGAGCCATCGGTACGAGCAGATCGCGGAGTGGCTGTGGACCGGCACGCTCCATGCCGAGGTCCGCTTCACCGCGCCCCCTTTGGCCCTGGCGGCGGCCCGTCGATCGATCGAGGCGCTCCCCGACGGCAGCGGTGCCGCCGACCGGCTGCGCGTTGCGGCCATCGCCGCGGGCGTCACCGACCCCCTCCGCTTCGACCTGGGACGGGACGCGGTGGTGGGCGTCGCCCGCATGTTGGTCCCCACCCTGGTCGACGCACTTCCGGCGCGCGGTGAACCGCCCCGGCCCGACGCCCCCATCGCCGAGCGGCTGTGGAGCCGGCTGACGGCGAAACGCCCAGACACGGCGTCCCTGCGGGCACTGGACCTGGCCCTCTCGCTGCTCATCGACCACGACCTGGCCGCTTCCACCCTGGCCGTACGGGTCGCGGCGTCCGCGCGGGCCCATCCGTACGCGGTGGTCTCCGCCGGGCTGGGGACTCTGGACGGGCCCCTGCACGGGGCGGCCAGCGGTCTCGCCCACCGGATGTTGGCCGAGGTGCTGGAGCGGGGCAGCGCGGCGGCGGTCGTGGCGGACCATCTACGGGCGGGCCGGCCGGTACCGGGGTTGGGTCATCGCCTTTATTCGGGCCCCGACCCCCGGGCAGAGGCCCTGTTCACCGCCTTGGAACAGGTGCCCACGGCGGGCGAGGCGCTGGAGGCGGCCCGCGCCGTGGAAGCGGCGACGGCGCGCCAGACGGAGCTGCGCAGCAATGTGGATCTGGCGCTCGCCGCCCTGTCGGTGGCCTCCCGTATGAGCGCCGAGGCCGGCGAAACCGTGTTCGCCGTGGCCCGGACGTCGGGCTGGATCGCCCATGCGTTGGAGGAGTACGGCGAACCGGGGTTGCGACTGCGCCCCAGCGGCCAGTACGAGGGACCCCAGCCGCCCAGGCCCGTGCCGTAGGGACGCAACGGGGTCAGCCCGCGTCCGAGCCGCCCCGGCGGCCATCCCGCGCACTGAACCGGAGAGTCAAGATCCATATCATGTCGCCCCTGTGTTCATCACCTCGCAGAGCGTCGACTGTGACATGGATGATTTCGGAAAGGGCCACTCGCCCCTTACCGTTCCTATCCATGAGCCCCGAACCGACCGCCCCGGCCAGACGACGGCGGTTCGGCTGGCCGCAGCGGGTCTTCTCCCAAGTCCTACTGATGCAGCTGGCCATCGCCGCCGGGGTCACCGTGCTGGCCACCGGCTTCTTCCTGGCCCCGCTGAGCGCCCAACTGGACGACCAGGCGATGCGCCGCGCCCTGGCGATCGCGCAGACCACCGCGTCGCCGGAGATCGCCGACAAGCTGATGAACAGCCGCCCCACACCGCAGGGGCCGGTCCAGGCGGACGCCGAGCGGATCCGACGGGCCACGGACGCCGAATACATCGTGATCATGGACACGGGCGGCGTCCGCTGGTCGCACACCTCGCTCAAGGAGATCGGCCGGGTCGTCTCCACCGATCCCAGCGTCCCCCTCGCCGGCGAAGAGATCATGGAGATCGACAGCGGCACCCTCGGCCGCTCGGCCAGAGGAAAGGTTCCGCTGCGGGACGACGACGGGCGGATCGTCGGCGCCGTCTCGGTCGGCATCGAGTACGACAGCGTCCGCGACCGGCTGTTCTCCGCGATTCCCGGGCTGCTGCTCTACGCGGGTGGCGCGCTCGCCGCCGGTGCACTCGCCGCGTACCTGATCTCCCGCAGGCTCCAGCGCCAGACCCATGACCTGGCCTTCTCCGATATCTCGGCGCTGCTCGCCGAGCGGGAAGCCATGCTGCACGGCATACGCGAGGGCGTGGTCGCACTCGATGCCCACGGCCGGATCCGGTTGATGAACGACGAGGCGCAGCGGCTGCTGGGCATCGGCCCGGACGCCAAGGGCCTTCCCCTCGATCAGGTGCTCGGCGAAGGCCGCACCACCGATGTGCTGGCCGGTCGGGTCACCGGCGTCGATCTGGTGACCGTGCGCGGCCACCGGGTCCTCATCGCCAACCGGATGCCCACCGACGACGGGGGCGCGGTGGCCACCCTGCGCGATCGCACCGAACTGGAGCAGTTGGGGCGGGAACTGGACTCCACCCGCGGGCTGATCGACGCGCTCCGTGCCCAGGACCACGAGCACGCCAACCGCATGCACACCGTGCTCGGCCTGCTGGAGTTGGAGATGCACCACGAGGCGGTCGAGTTCATCACCGAGGTGGTGGGCGTGCACCGGGCCACCGCCGAGCAGGTCACGGAGAAGATCCACGATCCGCTGCTGGCCTCGCTGCTGGTCGGCAAGGCGACCGTGGCGGCCGAGCGCGGCGTCTCCCTGCGCGTATCTCCGGAATCCCTGCTGCCCGACCGGCTGGTCGACCCGCGGGGGCTGGTCACGGTCGTCGGCAATCTCGTGGACAACGCCATGGACGCGGCGGCCGGGTGTGAGGACGCCCACATCGAAGTGGAACTGCACGTCGAGGGCCGCACCGTGGTCCTCCGAGTGACCGACACCGGCCCCGGCGTCCCCGAAGCGCAGCGCGAGTTGATCTTCACGGAGGGGTGGACCACCAAGAAGCTCCCGGCCCACGGCAAGCGCGGCCTCGGGCTGGCGCTGGTGCGCAGGGCCGCGGAGCGACAGGGCGGCAGCGCACGAGTGCACGAGGCGGCCGGTGGCGGAGCGGAGTTCACCGTCGTCCTCCCGGAGGCGCTGAGCGAACTGACCGGGCCCGAGATGATCGAGCCGGAACCCGTCGCTTCCGGGGAGGCCCGATGAGGAGCGGCTATTCGACGGGGGCGGGCCGCGGCTGCGCCGGCCCCGGGGACGGTCGCCCCAGTCCCCCCATCGACGTGATGGTCGTGGACGACGACGTACGGGTGGCGGAGATCAACGCCGCATACGCGGCCAAGGTGCCCGGCTTCCACGTCTCCGCCAAGGCGCATTCGGCGGCGGACGCACTGGCGAGGATGAACGATTCACCGGTGGACCTGATCCTCATGGACCACTACCTCCCGGACGGCAATGGCCTCGCGGTCGTGCGCGAACTGCGCCGCCTCGGCCATCAGACCGATGTGATCATGGTGACGGCGGCCCGCGATGTGGCGACCGTGCAGGCGGCCATGCGCCACGGCGCGCTCCAGTACCTGGTGAAGCCGTTCAACTTCGCCGGGCTGCGGACCAAGTTGGAGGCGTACGCGGGACTACGACGCACCCTGAGCCGCGGCGGAGAGGCGGAACAAGCCGAAGTCGACCGCATCTTCGGGGCCCTTTCGGCCAGTTCCATCACCCCCGACCTGCCCAAGGGCCACTCACCCACGACGGCGGCCACGGTCCGCCAGGTGCTCCTGGCGGCCGAACAGCCCTTGTCCGCGCAGGAGATCGCCGACCGCACGGGGCTGAGCAGGCAGACGGCCCAGCGGTACCTCAAGCTGCTGGAGCGCACCAACCGGGTCCGGCTGAGCCTGCGCTACGGCGACACCGGACGGCCCGAGCACCTCTACCGCTGGGCCCCGAGCACCTGACCGGGCCCGTCCGCAGAACTGGTCCGCACGCGCCCCCGCGCGGGACCTCATACCGCGCCCGCTCCCGTGAGGGCCCGCACTTCCGTCTCGGCGTAGGCGTCCGCGTCCGGCGGCTCGGCTGACAGTCTGCTACCGAGCCAACCGCACAGGAATCCGAGCGGTACGGAGACCACTCCGGGGTTCTGGAGGGGGAAGAGGTGGAAGTCCCACCCGGGTACGAGTGACTCCGCACTGCCCGACACCACGGGCGAGAACACCACGAGCAGGACCGCCGGCACCAGGCCCCCGTACACCGACCACACCGCGCCACGCGTGGTGAAGCCGCGCCAGAACAGGGAGTAGACGAGGACCGGCAGATTGGCGGATGCCGCCACGGCGAACGCCAAGCCGACCAGGAACGCCACGTTCAGATCGCGGGCGAGCAGTCCGAGTGCGATCGCCACCGCCCCGACACCGACCGCGGCGACCCGCGCAACGGCGACCTCGCTGCGCGGTCGGGAACCCGGACGCCTCAGAGCACGGTGGAGGTCGTGCGCGACCGATGCCGAAGAGGCCAGGGTGATCCCCGCGACCACGGCCAGGATGGTCGCGAAGGCGATCGCGGCCACCACCGCGAACAGCACGGTTCCCGCGGTGGAACCGGCGCCTCCGCCGAGGTCGAGGGCCAGCAGGGGAACGGCCGTGTTGCCCGCGGTGTTCGCCGCCCGCACCCCGTCGCTGCCGACCACCGCGGCGGCACCGAACCCGAGCACGATCGTCATCACGTAGAAGCTGCCGACGAGACCGATGGCCCAGACGGTCGAGCGCCGTGCGGCCCGCGCGGTGGGCACGGTGGAGAAGCGGGACAGGATGTGCGGCAGGCCCGCCGTGCCCAGGACCAGCGCCAGGGCGAGGCTGACGAAGTCCAGTCGTGCCGCCCAGTCCCCGCCGTACTTCAGCCCGGGCGCGAGAAAGGCACTGCCGTGGCCACTGCGCTCGGCGGCCGATTCGAGCAGGGCGTTCACATCACCGTGGAACCGCATCAGTACGAGGACGGTGAGGGTGAGCGCGCCCGCCATCAGCAGGACCGCCTTCACGATCTGGATCCAGGTGGTGGCCCGCATCCCGCCGAACGACACGTAGACCACCATCAGCGCACCGACCCCGACCATCGCCCACGAGCGCGTCGACTCGCTCGTACCGCCGAGGAGCAGCCCCACCAGCCCGCCTGCGCCCACCATCTGCGCCACCAGGTACAGGAGCGACACGACGAGGGACGAGGCACCCACCGCACGGCGCACCGGACGCTCCCGCAACCGGGAGGCGATCACGTCGGCGAGGGTGAACCGACCGCAGTTGCGCACGAGTTCGGCGACGAAGAACAGCACCACCAGCCAGGCCACGAGGAAGCCGACCGCATACAACATCCCGTCGTAGCCGACGAGGGCGATCGCCCCGGAGATCCCCAGGAACGACGCCGCCGACATGTAGTCCCCCGCGATGGCGAATCCATTCTCCATCGGGGAGAACTGCCGCCCGCCCGCATAGAACTCCTCCGGCGATCCCTGCTCGCGGCGGCTGACCCGGCTGGTGATGCACAAGGTGGCCGCGACGAACGCGCCGAACAGCAGCAGTGCGAGGACCTGGTGATCGCCGTTCATCGACCGGACCCCCGTACGGTCCCCCGCGACCCGTTCCGTGGGACGGCGGCCGACCGGTGCGCCCCGACCCGCTCGTAGACCGTCCAACGGAGGTCCAGTGCCGCACGATCCCGGTACCGACGTGCATGGCGGGCGTAGGCCCAGGTGAGCAGGAAGGTGGTGAGGAACTGCGCCAGTCCGGCGATCAGGGCCACGTTCACCGCGCCGACCACGGGGCGGGCCATCAGCCCCGGCACGGTGACGGCGGCCACCACATAGCCGAAGTACCAGAGCAGGAAGGCGACGGCGGCCGGCCCGACGAACCTCCGGTAGCGGCGGCGCACCTGTTGGAAGGCGGCCCCGCCATGCACCTCGCGGTAGACGTCGACGGCGCCCGGGCAACGGACGAGGTCCATCGGGGTCGACGGCACGGAAGGGCGTATGGGTGGCTGGTTCCAGCCGAAGAGACCATCCGGGTACGGCACTTCCATCGCGCCCCACGCCGAGCGGGCGGGCGCCGCGCCCACCGCCGGTGCGGGCCCCAGGACCAGGGGCTCGCCCGGATCTGACAGGGCTGATCGGTCCCAGACGTCATCGGGCCGCACCGCCGTTGCCCACTGCCCTACCTGCTTCTCCACCGCTCAACGCTCCTTGTTCGGCGAACCGTTTCGGCCGCGTGCCCAAGGATGGACAGAACGTGAAGATCCAGGACTGTCGTGCAGAAGTGCTTCACACCATCAGGTGATGCCGGAGCCAGGCGGCTGCGCAAGGCCCTCCCGATAGGCATAGCGCACCGCCTGCGCCCGGTCGTGGATGTCCGCCTTGGCGAAGAGATTGTTGATGTGGGTCTTCACCGTCGCGTTGGAGATGTGCAACCGGCGGGCGATCTCCCCGTTGGTGAGACCGTCGGCGATCAGCGCGAGCACCTCCCCCTCCCGGCTGGTCAGCCCATCAGGAAGGCGGGGGGCGACCGGCGCCTGATCCGCGGTGAACTGTTCCAGAAGCCGCCGCTGCACCAGGGGCGTCAACCAAGCCCGTCCTTCGATGACGTCGCGGACGGCCCGGGCGATCTCATCACCGTCCGCGTCCTTGGTCAGATAGCCGCGCGCCCCGGCGCGCAGGGCGGGGAAGAGCGAGGCGTCGTCGGCGTACGTCGTGAGGACCACGACATGGGTGCCGGGGTGGTCCTGACGGATGCGGCGCGTGGCCTCCACCCCGTCACAGCGAGGCATCCGCAAGTCCATCAGCACCACATCGGGGGCGAGTTCGGCGACCAGGGCGACCGCCTCCGCGCCGTCCTTCGCCGTACCCACGACCTCGATCCCCGGCAGCAGTCCGAGCAGCATCACAATGCCCTCGCGCACCACGGTCTGATCGTCGGCGACCACCACCCGGGCGGATGCCGGCCCGCCGTCCCCGCCCATCGCGTCCGCTCCACCGCTGAAGTCGGCGCCCGCCCCGGTGCCCATCGACGCACCCCCGGTCGACCCGCTCATACCGGCACTCTCAGTCGCACCACGAAGCCGTCCCCCTCCGGTCCCGCCTCCAGGCTGCCGCCGAGCAACTCCGCCCGCTCCCGCATCCCCAGCAGACCGTACCCGGATCCGGACGCCCCCAGTTCACCGCTGTCCCGCTGGGCCCCGGCGTCGCGCACCTCAAGGGTCACCCCGGACCTCTCGTACGTCAGCAGCATCCGCACCCTGGCCCCCGGCGCGTGCTTGCGCACGTTCGTCAACGCCTCCTGGGCCACCCGTCTCACCGTCTGCGAGGTCTCGGCGGTCAACTGCTGCCGCTCGCCCCTGACCTCGGACTCCGTACCGTCAGCCGCGGCCAACTCACGTAGATAGTCCTCGACGGGAGCGATCTCGCCCCGGAGCGCGGAGAGCGCCTGCCGGGTCTCTGCGAGGCCCTCACGGGCCATCCCCCGGGCTGCGACCACACGTTCGAGGATCTGTTCGCGGAAGGGGCCCTCGGGGCCGCGTTCGATCTGGAGCCGCGCCGCCTCCAGATGGACGAGTTGCGCGGAGAGGCTGTGGGCGAGGACATCGTGTATCTCACGGGCGATGCGCGCCCTCTCCGCCAGGGCCGCGGACCGGGCTTCGGCCTCACGAGCCGTCCGCTCCTGGGCCAACAGACGGAATCCGGTGCCACGAGCTTGGGCATCGAGACGCAGGGAGAAACCGCCGAGGAGGACCGCACCCACCGTGAGCCAGGAACCCGGCTCGTAGTCGAACCCCATCACGACGAAAGTGAGGGTGACCAGCCCGACGCCGAGGCCGTAACCCAACGGCAGCCGCTCCATCGCACTGAGGGCCGTGGTGATCCACAGCACCGTCGAGGGGACCGGGCCACCGACGACGGCTGCGCCCCACCCCATGGCGGCCACCGCGGCGAGCAGGGCCAGGGAAGGCAGCAGCCGGTTGTCGAGGGTCGTGCGCTGGTAGGCGAAGATCGCTGCGACGCAGCACAGGAGGCCGAGAGGCGGAACCACTCCCGTCACGCCGGGGAAATCTCCGGACGCGTACGCACCGAACATCGCCCAGGCCGACAGCGCGGCCATCAGCACCAGATCGAGGACGACCCGCCCGCGGGGCATCCCGAGGTGGGTCAGCGACTCCTGTACGGGCCAGACGGTCCACTTGTTGCTCCGCACGCCGTGTCCTCCCCCTCTGTCGCTCCAGAACGGGCCCGGGCACGCTCCCCGGGCTCCCTCGGTCAGCGCCGATGCTACGGAGCGCGAGAGGGCCCGGAAAACAGCCCGTGGGTGGAGCTCTCGGCTCCACCCACGGGTGGTGTTCGAACGCCACGGAGTCGTATCGCCGCCTCCGTGGCACGGTTCACCGACGGGAAACGGAAGGATTCCGCGATGCGCCGGGCCAGGACTACGCGTCGATGCGCGAGCGGTCCAGGGTCGCTGCCGAACTGGTGATGAACTCCTTGCGGGGCGCGACCTCGTTCCCCATCAGGAGATCGAACACCTGCTCGGCGGAATCGAGGTCACCGATGTTGATCCGACGCAACGTGCGGTGGCGCGGGTCCATCGTGGTCTCCGCGAGTTGGTCGGCGTCCATCTCACCGAGGCCCTTGTAGCGCTGGATCGAGTCCTTGTAGCGGATGTTCTTGCGCTGGAACTCCAGCAGCGTCTGGCGCAGCTCGTTGTCCGAGTAGGTGTAGACGTACTTGTCCTGGCCCTTCTTGGGCTGGACCAGCTCGATCCGGTGCAGGGGCGGCACGGCGGCGAAGACCCGGCCGGCTTGGACCATGGGCCGCATGTAGCGCTGGAAGAGCGTCAGCAGGAGACAGCGGATGTGCGCGCCGTCCACATCGGCGTCGACCAGGAGGACGATCTTGCCGTAGCGAGCGGCGTCGATGTCGAACGTGCGCCCCGACCCGGCCCCTATGACCTGGATGATCGCCCCGCACTCGTTGTTCTTGAGCATGTCCGATACGGAGGACTTCTGAACGTTGAGGATCTTGCCGCGAATCGGCAGCAGGGCCTGGAACTCGCTGTTGCGGGCGAGTTTGGCGGTACCGAGCGCGGAGTCCCCCTCGACGATGAACAGCTCACTGCGCTCGACGTCGTCACTGCGGCAGTCGGCGAGCTTCGCCGGCAACGATGAGGTCTCCAGCGCAGTCTTGCGACGCTGAGCCTCCTTGTGCTGACGGGCCGCGATCCTGGTGCGCGCCGCAGCCACGGCCTTCTCCAACACGGCACGGGCCTGCGCCTTGGCATCGCGCTTGGTGGAGGTCAAGAACGCCTTGAGCTCCTTGGCCACGACCGTTGCGACGATCCGATTGGCCGCCGAAGTGCCCAGGACCTCCTTGGTCTGCCCCTCGAACTGGGGTTCGGCCAGACGGACGGTGACGACGGCGGTCAGGCCCTCCAGAGCGTCGTCCTTGACGATGTCGTCCTCGGCGACGCGCAGCATCTTGGCCGATCGCAGCACCTCGTTCACCGTCTTGGTGACGGAACGCTCGAAACCCGTGATGTGGGTGCCGCCCTTGGGGGTGGCGATGATGTTCACGAAGGACTTGACGTTCGTGTCGTAGCCGGTCCCCCATCGCAGGGCGATATCGACACCGAGCTCCCGGGTGACCTCGGTGGGCGTCATGTGCCCCCGGTCGTCGAGTACGGGAACGGTCTCCTTGAAGCTCCCCTGTCCGGTGAGCCGCAACACGTCACAGACGGCCTTGTCCTGTGCGAGGTACTCGCAGAACTCGCTGATGCCCCCGTCGAAGCGGAAGATCTCCTGGCTCTTGCCCTCTCCGGCGAGATCGCGTTCGTCCCGCACCACGATCGTCAGCCCCGGCACCAGGAACGCCGTCTGTCGGGCGCGCTGGTGCAGCGTCTCCAGGGAGAGCTTGGCGTCCTTGAGGAAGATCTGGCGGTCGGCCCAGTACCGGACGCGGGTTCCGGTGCGCGCCTTGGGCACCCGCTTGCCCTTCCGCAGCCCGTTGCCCGGGTCGAAGGGGGAGTCCGGACCCTGCTCGGTGAAGATGCCGGGCACGCCGCGCCGGAAGCTGATCGAGTGGGTGGCGCTGTTGCGGTCGACCTCGACGTCGAGGCGGGCCGAGAGGGCGTTCACCACGGAGGCTCCGACGCCGTGGAGACCACCGGACGCGGCGTAGGAGCCACCACCGAACTTTCCTCCGGCATGCAACTTGGTCATGACGACCTCGACCCCGGAGAGACCGGTCTTGGGCTCGACGTCGACGGGGATGCCCCGGCCGTTGTCCTGGACCTCGACCGAGCCGTCCTCGTGGAGGATCACCTCGATGTGGTCGCAGTAGCCCCCGAGGGCCTCGTCCACGGAGTTGTCGATGATCTCCCAGATGCAGTGCATCAGGCCGCGGCTGTCGGTGGACCCGATGTACATGCCAGGACGCTTGCGGACCGCTTCCAAGCCTTCGAGTACGAGCAGGTGCCGCGCTGTGTAGTTGGAGCCGTCACGCTCCGCGGTCAACAACGCTGTGGACGGCACGGACGTTTCGGCGGTCACGCGGTTCGCTCCTCGCTGAATTTCAAATGTGGCCTCGTGGGGTAAGGCCCGGCGTCGGTTGCCGGCTCAGAG
Organism: Streptomyces sp. NPDC005963; assembly: GCF_040638655.1. Taxonomy (NCBI): domain Bacteria; kingdom Bacillati; phylum Actinomycetota; class Actinomycetes; order Kitasatosporales; family Streptomycetaceae; genus Streptomyces; species Streptomyces sp. NPDC005963. The sequence continues at coordinate 203,247 of NZ_JBEXVD010000007.1, forward strand.
CGTACCGATGCCTGGTAGAGCCGGTGTAACGCCACCCACGTGATTGTTGATGCTAGTCCAAAGTCGCATACTTGTTCGATCCCTCGAAGGGGTGACGCGAACATCACGTTCCCTTCGAGGCATGAACCATTTAGGCTCCGGGCACGTCCTCATGAACAACCGGCAACCCAGCCGGGAGGGCATCCCAGCAAGACAAGCAAGCCCGAGCGACCCACAAGCAACGCGAAACCCGTAGCGCACAGCAATACGGCTCATTCGCCGCCACCCGGCAGCAGACAGCCGCCTTGAGAAGAAGTTTCGAGGAAAAGCCCCGAGCGGGAACGTTTTCGGGCTGGTTGGATGTTGACCCTGGTACGACAGCTCGTCGAGCTAGAGAAGAGGCGACGTGACTACTGTTCTGACCCCCGCGAGCCCGCTGACGGCCGCTGACCGCTGCGACAGGTGCGGCGCCCAGGCATATCTGCGTGTCGTCCTGACCAGCGGTGGTGAACTGCTCTTCTGCGCCCACCACGGACGTAAGTTCGAGCCGGAACTCAAGAAGATCGCCGCGGAAATACAGGATGAGAGCGACCGGCTCACGGCCGTTCCCGCCGGTGCCGGCGAAGAGGATCACTGACACCTCACATCCACGACGAGCTAGGCCGGTCCGAGATCGGCTGACGGGCGGTTACCCCTGATCCCATCAGGGGTAACCGCCCGCTCTCGTACCGTCACCACGATCCGTCGACGACCCCGCGATCCGGTCGGGAGGGATTCAGCGCACCGGCAGCGCCGAGACCCGTGCATACACGCCAGGGCTGTCCGCCCGGCCGCATCCACTCCCCCACGAGACCAGGCCGATCAACCGGCCCTGGGCCACCAGCGGCCCACCGCTGTCCCCCTGACAGGCATCACGTCCACCTGCGGGATCTCCGGCACAGACCATCGTCTCGGCGGCGTAGCGCCCGCTCAACCCTCCCGGGTAGGCCCGCTCGCACGTCCCGTCCGAGAGCACGGTCACCTGCGCTGCGCGTAGGGACGTGGCGTAGCTACCGTCACCCTCGGTGTCCCCCCAGCCATAGACGGCCGCGCCCACCCCCGGCCGATAGGCAGGGTCTCCGGCGCCCGCCACCTCGATCACGTGCGACGACGGCAGAGCCTCGGCGAGGGTCACCACGGCAAGATCGGAGCTGCTGGTGAACGGATCGTACTCGGGTGAGACCCAACGCTCCGTCACCGGAATCTCCTGCCCGGAGTCACTCGTCAGCTCCGTGCGTCCGACGATGACACGAAGGTCAGGAACCTCCGTCTCACCGAGCACCGTCCGACTCAGACAGTGGGCCGCTGTCATCACCTTGGTCGGGGCGATCACCACTCCGCCGCAGAACTGCCCGGAGCGTGTTCCCCCGAACCGGTCACGGCTGGCCAGGGCCACCACCCAAGGACTGTCGGCCGCCCGCACGGGAAACCCTCCCACCACCACGCTGTCGGCGAGTGCCGGAACGGGCGACGCCAACGGAACCACTGCCACTGCGGCGATCAGAGCCAGCGCCCCGGTCAGGGCTCGTACGAGAGAACGACACATCGGGTCTCCTGACTTTGCGTGAATGGGAGTCCACCCAGAGTCATTCAACACGTTGGGGTGCGCACCTGCGGCGCCCGGGACCGCGGCGCTCCGAAGCCAACGCTGCCATCGGTCACGACCGTCACACCACGACGAAGGGTCCGACTTCGCTCAGGAAGTCGGACCCTTCGGGGACCGCTGTGGCTCCGGGGTGCGCGGAGCCCCTAGTCGAGGTAGTCGCGCAGGACCTGCGAACGCGACGGGTGACGCAGCTTCGACATCGTCTTCGATTCGATCTGGCGAATGCGCTCACGCGTCACGCCGTAGACCTTGCCGATCTCGTCTAGCGTCTTCGGCTGACCGTCCGTGAGGCCGAATCGCATCGAAACGACGCCGGCCTCCCGCTCGGAAAGCGTGTCGAGAACCGAGTGCAGCTGCTCCTGGAGGAGCGTGAAGCTGACCGCGTCGGCGGGCACGACGGCTTCGGAGTCCTCGATGAGGTCACCGAACTCGCTGTCGCCGTCCTCGCCCAGGGGGGTGTGCAGGGAGATCGGCTCCCGACCGTACTTCTGGACCTCGATGACCTTCTCCGGGGTCATGTCGAGTTCCTTGGCCAGCTCCTCCGGGGTGGGCTCACGACCCAGGTCCTGGAGCATCTGGCGCTGCACGCGCGCGAGCTTGTTGATGACCTCGACCATGTGCACCGGGATACGGATGGTGCGGGCCTGGTCGGCCATCGCCCGGGTGATGGCCTGGCGGATCCACCACGTCGCGTACGTGGAGAACTTGTAGCCCTTGGTGTAGTCGAACTTCTCGACCGCACGGATCAGACCGAGGTTGCCCTCCTGGATCAGGTCCAGGAAGAGCATGCCGCGGCCGGTGTAGCGCTTGGCCAGCGAGACGACCAGTCGGAGGTTGGCCTCCAGCAGGTGGTTCTTGGCCCGGCGGCCGTCCTCGGCGATGATCTCCAGCTCGCGCTTGAGCTTCGGCGCCAGCTTGTCGGAGTTCGCCAGCTTGTCCTCGGCGAACAGTCCGGCCTCGATGCGCTTGGCGAGCTCGACCTCCTGCTCGGCGTTGAGGAGGGGAACCTTGCCGATCTGCTTGAGGTAGTCCTTGACCGGGTCGGCGGTGGCTCCGGCGACGGCGACCTGCTGCGCGGGTGCGTCGTCCTCGTCCTCATCGGACAGGACGAAGCCCTTGCTCTCGCCTTCGGCCTCTTCCTCTTCGCCCTTCCCCGGCTGCACCTCGTCCAGCAGCTCGTCGCCCTCGCCGGGCTCGTCGGAATCCTTCTTGGCGGCGGTCTTCTTGGCCGTCGTCTTCTTGGCGGCGGTCTTCTTCACCGTCGCCTTCTTGGCCGTCGTCTTCTTGGCAGCGGCCTTCTTGGCAGGCGCAGCGCCCGAGACCTCGTCACCGGCCTGGGCGTCGACGGACTCGGCCGCCGACGTGGCCGCGACCGTCTTGGCCGCGACGGTCTTGGTGGCAGTGCGCTTTGCCGGGCTCTTCGCAGCGACGCTCTTGCGGGCGCGCCTGGGCGACTCCGCGGCATTCACCATCAGCGTCACACCCTCTTCCTCGAGGATCTGGTTGAGGCTGCGCAGAACATTCTTCCACTGGGTTTGCGGAATCTGGTCGGCCTCGAAGGCGCGACGCACGTCATCGCCGGCGATCTGCCCATCAGCCTTTCCCCGCTCGATGAGCGCCATCACAGACTCGGACTCGGCGATCTCCGGCGGGAGCGTACGGGATGTGCTGGCCGACACGAACAACCTCTCGGAACGATGGAAACGGCTTCCGGCCCCGCCCATGATCGGGCTTGGGCCGACGACCACAGGCTGCGGATGGCCGGTGGCGCGGGCGGCTGAACCTCAGAACTGCGCGGAACTACACAGCGTCATGAACGACGGCTGCATTCCTTCCTCGGCTATCACCTCTTAGGTCATCGCCCTGTTCCGAGGAGTGTTACGCCCAATTCGCGTGGCCCGAGTCACACCCCATATGCGGCAAAAAACTTATAGAGGGTGCAGAGCGTACATTTGCGCCGCCGGACCCCGGTGGAATCCGGTGGCACTCCGCAGGTACGACTTCCGCACTCCCGGCCGCAGCGCGCCGCTGCGGGGCCAGCAGGTGTACACCTGCCCCGAACCAGCCGGTGTACGCCTCCGCACGCGACCGCGCAGCCGGGTTCAGTGCTCGCGGGGTGCGGGCACGACGCGCTCCCCTTCCGGGTGGACCGTCAGCAGCTGCCGCATCGCGGATTCGGCGGCGTGGGAGTCACCGGCGGCGAGGGCGTCGGCGATGCGGGCGTGGTGACCCAGGGACGCCTCGTTGGGTCGGTCACAGCCGGTGACCGGGCCGCCCGAGACATGCAGGGCGGAGGAGACGATCCCGGAAAGGTGCTCCAACATGCGGTTGCCGGCGAGCTGGATGAGCAGCGAGTGGAACTCCGCATCGGCACGGGAGAAGGTGATCCCGTCACCCTGCGCAAGGGCGTGGCCCATGATCTCGACCATGTCGCCCAGGCGCTGCTGAACGTCCTCGCGCCCATGACCGGCCGCGAGACGGGCGGCGAGGGGCTCGATGGTCCAGCGCAGCTCGCAGAGCTCGCGACGCTGGTCCTCGCGCTGGGGGCCGAAGGCGCGCCATTCGATGATGTCGGGGTCGAGAAGGTTCCAGTCGGCCACGGGACGGACCCGGGTGCCGACATTGGGTCGAGCGCTGACCAAGCCCTTCGCCTCAAGGACGCGGAGCGACTCCCGCACCACGGTGCGGGAAACTTCGAAACGCTGTCCGATCTCCTCGGGAACCAGGGGGCGGTCGGCGCCCAGGTCTCCCGAGACGATCATCTGGCCGAGCTGCTGGACGAGTTGGCCGTGCAGGCCACGGCCCCGGTTGCCTGCCGCGCGGCGGCCAACGCGCCCCAACTCTGCGTCGGGACCGTCCCAGGAGGGCGGAGCCACACGTTCGGCGGCAGGCTGCTCCCCGTAGGGGTATCGGTCGAGTTCGCCCGAACCTGCGAGGCCGGTGTCAGCGGGGCGGGCGGCGGTCATCATGGTGTGCGCAAGGGTACTCACGCATCCTTTGTCGGCCCCACTTCCGCAGCCCTTGAGGTCTTTGGTGAAAAGCACACGAAAGGGTGATCGGTGCTTCCCCCACAATTGACGACTTATCGGAGATAAACGGGCGTACTCAAGGGAGTTAGCGGCAGATTGGCCCACCTCGATCGCCGGCGATCACCAATGTGTTCTTCGACGAAGGCCGACGAACACAAACACGCAGACCAGAACAGTCAGCGACAACGCCAGGGCCGCTCCGACGGGTTGGGCAGCCATGCGTAGCCCGCCGAACACCAGGGCGTCAGCCTGCTGCGGCAGCCAGAACCACGCCAGCTCTCGCACCCTGTCGGGGAATCCGGCCATCGAACGAGCTGACGGAACGACGAGTGCCTGCCGCACCAGAGGTGTGATGACGACCGGCACGAACAGAACGGCGGCCACGCCCGCCGCAGTGGCGCGAAAGACACCTGCGGCCAGCAGTCCGACCCAGGCGCACCCGAGGGTCAGGGCGCACCAATGCGTCAGCAACACCGTCCGGTTTCCCTGGAGCACGATCGCTTCGGGGCCGTAGACCACACCCAGCAACTGCACGTCGATACCTGCGACCAGCAGGGCGATCACCACGGCCCCGACCCCTGTGACCAGCAACTTGGCAAGCAGCAGCGCAAGCCTGCGGGGGACCGTGCCACGAGCGGCAAGGACCGGATGGCGGAACTCCTCCCCGTAGGAGAGCGCCCCGATCAGACCCGCGCAGAGGGCGGCAGGAGGCAGGGGGAGGAAATCCGGCCAGGCAGCGATGGCGACCGGCACCGGAACGTCGGGAGAGCGAGCGAGCAAGAGGCACAGGACCGGGGAGACCAGGAGGGCGGCACCGAGGACGAACGTGGTAGTTCGAACGCCGAACAGGCGCAGGAGTTCGTAGCGGACCGGACGCAACGGGCTGACCAGGGGGCGGCGCGGCGACTGGCGACTCGGCCGGGAGGCGGATCCGGGCGGGCGGTGCGGAGGTCGATCAGCCTCCGTTGACGCAAGGACGCGTTGCCCGGTCCCCGTCGTCGTCGGGTGAGTACCTCGACCGAGCGCGGGCGGCGGGCGGACTCCACGGTCGGACTCCACCGGACGGCACCCACCGCGGCTGCGCCCCACGGGAGTCGGCGGGGTCGGAAGGAGATCCGGAAGGAGATCCGACGAAGATGCGGAACCGCGGCCGGGCGCAACCGGAGGAGGCATCGAGTGCAGGGAACGCACGTCACCGTGAGCGGAAGCCACGTCCGGCACGACGTCCCGCGTCTGGTCTCCACCACCCCCCCTTTCGGGATGCTCGATGCTCCGTCGGATCGGGCGGAGCGGATCGGGCGTGGTGCCGGGCGGGAGCCGGGTGAGGGACACCCGGTCACCGCGTTCGCCCTGGGTGCCTCCTTCGCTCCGAGAGAGAACCGATTCGCCCGTCTCCTCGGCGAGGCGGTACACGAGGACGCGATGGCGGTACGCGATCTCCCCCACCTCGGCGCAGTTGCTGCCGTAGATCGAGAGTTCGCCGCCGCCCTCGACCACGACTTCGACGGATCGCAGCGCGGCTCGGGCCTCGCGCTGCAGGAGTGAGGCCAGACGCACGGCATAGGGGGTGCAGACGGTGACACGCGGACGCAGCCGGGTTCGCGCGAAGACCGCCGCCGCTTGATCGGCGATCAACCTTCCCTGGCCCACCGTGACAACTCGATCCGCGATCACCGCCGCACCCTTCGGGTCATCGGTCGTCCACAGAACCGTTCCGCCACGGTCTGCATGGGCGCGCATCAACCCGTACTGCCACACATGTTCCCGAGGGGTCAGCCCCTTCCCCGGCTCGTCCAACAGCAGGGTTTGAGGGGCAGGGAGCAGAGCAGCAGCGATGCCGAGCCTGCGGTCAGCGGCGAGTGACAGGGCATCGAGGCGCTGGTCCCCCAGGGCCGAGAGGCCGACCTCGTCGAGCAACTCATCGGCACGGACCAGCGCGACCCCCGCCGCAGCGCAGAGCATCCGGAGCTGTCCACGCGCCGTACGGGCCGGATGCCCGGGCACGTCTCCCAGAAGCGCCCCCACCTCTCGGGCAGGACGGGCGACGCGGTGGAGGGGGTTCCCGCGGAAATAGGTGGTTCCACGGCCCGGCTCAAGCTCCAGCATGAGCCGGAGCGCCGTGGACTTGCCCGCCCCCGTGGGCCCGAACAGCGCTGTGATCCGACCCTCCGGGGCCTCGAAACTGAGGTCCCGAACGGCTGACAGGCCCGATCGCCCAGGGCGACTGGTGAGTCCGATGGCCTGGAGCATCTCTCACTCTCCCGGAAGGCGGAAGCAGGCCCGCGGAGCGGTGACACGGGCGGTGACACGGGCACCGGAGCAAGATAACTCGACATTCGCGACTTTCCACGCAAGAGCCCCTCTGAGGGATTTCGCCCCGCCACCGCCACCGCACCGAACACGGGCACTCTGCGACATCGCATGGGGGCGGGGCGGGGACGGGATCTCGCGGGGGCTGGTCGCAGGGGGCGCTTCATCGCGGACTTGGGGGCCCTCCCCCCTCCCTCCCCTCCCTCCCACCCGCCTTGCTCTACGCTCCCGAGCCGGCCGCTTTGGGCGTCCCGCTCTTCCGGGCAGGCACGCCTCCCTCCTACCGGCCTCGCAGAACCGTCCAGGAGGCACCCTGCGCCCCGTGGACGCCCCGCACGCCCCACGGTGGTCGGTACGCGGTCCGCGCGGCGCAGCGAACCACTCAGGCGCTTGGAGCGGATATCGATGGTTGACGCGGTCAGCCTCCGCCCCGGCTGCGAGATCGCTCCCGCCTACGCCTGCCGCTAGCGCCCCAGCCAGAGGCAACTCCCGCGATGCCCGCCGAGGACACGCTCCCGACATCGAAAGCCCTCACCGGCTCCCGGCTCCCGGCTCCCGGCTCCCGGCTCCCGGCTCCCGGCTCCCGGCTCCCGGCTCCCGGCTCCCGGCTCCCGGCTCCCGGCTCCCGGCTCCCGGCG
>NZ_JBEXVD010000007.1:210945-265934 GCF_040638655.1 Streptomyces sp. NPDC005963
CGGGGGAACGGCAGTCCAGGGCCGATCGTCACGGTTCAACGGCTTCCCGACTTGCGAGGCTCGCCCCCCTCTGCCGCTGCCGACCCTTCGCGGGAACACCGCTCCGGGCTCAGAGCCCCCGTCCACCGCGCTTGTCCGTTTCCGGGACCCCCACCATCATCGAGCTTGGTCACACGGGGGGCTGAAGGCCCGTCAAACCTCTGGGCGGAGCATCGGAGGATTGAGCACGGTGGCGCCGCCAGCCCGGAAGAGTTGCGCGGGACGCCCTCCTTGCCGCGTCGTGGTACCGCCGGACGGGACCAGGAATCCTGGGGTGCCAGTTACCTTGCGGTGAAAGTTCCGCGGGTCGAGCGCGACCCCCCACACGGCCTCGTACACCCTGCGCAGCTCCCCGACCGTGAACTCGGGCGGGCAGAAAGCAGTGGCCAGGGAGGAGTACTCGATCTTCGATCGGGCGCGCTCAACCCCGTCCGCCAGGATGCGCGCGTGGTCGAACGCCAGTGGTGTGGAGGGTTCCCCGTCCCGCCCTGCTCCGCCTTCCTGACTGAGTAGGTCCTCGACGGAGGCCCACCGTGCGCTGTTCGCGTCGCCGCCCGGTCGTGGTGCGGGCAGGTCCGGCGCCAGCACCAGGTGCGCAACGCTCACCACCCTCATCCGAGGGTCCCGCATGGGGTCACCGTAGGTGGCGAGTTGTTCGAGGTGCGCACCGTTGCCCGAGGCCGGGGAGTGTGGATCGTGAGCATAGAGGCCGGTCTCCTCGGCGAGCTCTCGGGCTGCGGCAGCGGCCAAGTCCTCCTCCCCCCGTACGAAGCCACCGGGAAGGGCCCAGCGTCCCTGGAAGGGCGGCTCTCCGCGGCGCACGACCAGTGCGCAGAGCGCATGACGTCGCACGGTGAGCACGACCAGGTCGACGGTGACTGCGAAAGGGGGGAAGGCCGACGGGTCGTAGGGAGACATGCCGTGATCATAGTCGTCTGCCTGACGATAAACAGGGCTTTCCCTGCCCGGGAGCTCTTCTTTGCTTCCGCTTCGCCGGGGCCGAAGAGGCTCGGAGGCAAACCGGATTCGCCCCTCCACGGGTGCGGGACCGCTCGCCCGAAGGTGACACGACAGGGAAGAGGTCCGGGCGACTGGGGCACGGTAGCGATCCTCATCCCTCCTTCTCCGTCCCCCGGGGCTGTTGTAGATCGTGCCGCCTCGCCCGGTCGGGGTGGTCGGCCCGAGTCGTGTCGGGACGGGAGCGGTCAGTCCTGCGCGCTGTCGTCGGTGCGGACGGTCGGCTGCGTTCCGTTCGAGGGCGCTCCGAGTGGTCCTTGGAAGCACGCCTCGGGCGCCGTCGAGAAACCGTGGTGTCCTTCGCCCTGGAGCCACCTTCAGATTCCTGCGACTCCGCCAACGAGGGGGCAGTGGCCGTGTGCTCCTCGGATGGTTTCCGTGTGGCGGTGATTCCAGCGGTTTCGACGACCACGGAGGGTCGTGCATCCGCCTGGGGTTCCGACGGGTGCAGTCTCGCTGGCTGATCCTCGTGCACGTCCGACGTCGCCCGCCCGGACACGGTGCCCGTGGCATTGCCCAGAGCGGCTGTTTCCTTGCCCTGCCCCACACGAAGGCACTGGCGGACTGTCTCCAGGTCGAGATCCTGATTGCATGCCTGTTGGAACAGCCGGGCAAGGACGTACTGCGGGTCCCTGCTGAGGGCGAGCCCGAAGGCGACCCTGGCGGCGGGCTTGTCCCCGAGGGACCACGTGGTCCAGCCGGCGAGGGTCAGCGACGGAGCGGCGTACTCCGCGTAGGGGCCCACGCATCGCCGCGACAGTGCCCGCCAGAGCCGCAGCGCAGCCCCCGCAGCAGGGCCTTCCGACCATCGGGCGACCTTGTCCCGGGTTTCCCGGTCCTGCAGCCCATGGATCAAGACGGCGGCCTCGTCCGCGGTGAGGAGGGCATCGTCCTCGCCGTCCGCCGCGTAGTGGTCGCCGGCCGGCGACTGCACCCCTGCGAGCCGCGCCATCACCTCATGGGCCAACGCCAGTGTCTCGTCCGAGATCGTCGACCGTGCGCCTCCTTCGAGCAGCCGGGTCACCATTTCTGCCCCCGCCTTGTCCAGCGCCCTGCGCTGGTCCGTCGTCGAGCCCACCGTGGGAGGCCGTAGGCGCGCTTCGAGCTCCCGCTGTGATCCACGCACCCGCACTCCTGCGTAGGCCGCGGCAGCCGCCATGACGGACGTACCCGGAACCGCCAACTCGTTTCCCTCCGGCGGGCAGCACCGATCATCGGGACAGCAGTAGGACCAGAACCGTCCGGCAGAGATGCACAGGGCTTCATAGACGGGGACGTCGAGAGCTCCGCAGGCGGTCCTCAGCAGATGGGAGAGGGGGCGCAGCCGCTCCATTGCCGCTCGGGCGCTCTCGTCCGTGGCGGGGTCCTGGCAGAGGAAGACGACGATGCCCTCGGGGCGGCGCCCGTGCCGCTCGCTGCCTTCGATCAGGCATTCCGCGAGCTGTTGGGAGACCGACGGCCATTCCAGCGGTGAGGGCGGAATGCCGAGTTGCACGCGGGCGCCGAAGCGCCCCCGGCTGCCGTGCAGGGCCACGACGACGATGGAGTCGGTCGGGTGGTACCCCAGCACGTACGGCAAGGCGTCGGCCAGCTCTGCTGCGCTGCGTAGGGTGACCTGCTGCTCATCGGTGGCCGTGGATTCGTGGTGGCTGTTCATGGCCACGACGATCCCGTGTCGCCTCCGACCTCGCGACCCCTGTGGATAACTTTATCCACAGGCCGGAGGCACCGTTCGCGCATTGTCGGTGTCGTCCTGTTGCATGGAGCCATGACCAACGCAGACCACACGGATGACAGGCGTGCCACGGACCCGGTCGAGATCGCTGACGGCGCGGGTCTGCGGGCGGAGGCCGACGCCGTCCTGGCGCGTCTCGTCTCGGACGACACGGGCCGGGCTCGGCTGCGTGACGACCAATGGCGTGCGATCGAGGCTCTCGTCGCCCAGAAGCGTCGGGCGCTGGTCGTTCAGCGGACGGGCTGGGGGAAGTCCGCGGTCTACTTCGTGGCGACCTCGTTGCTGCGTCGACGGGGCAGCGGCCCGACCGTCATCGTGTCCCCGCTGCTCGCCCTCATGCGCAACCAGGTGGAGGCGGCGGCCAAGGCGAAGATCCACGCACGGACGATCAACTCGTCGAACAGCGAGGAGTGGGCACAGATCCAGGAGGAGATCGCCGAGGGTGGTGTCGATGTGCTCCTGGTGAGCCCGGAGCGGTTGAACAACCCCGATTTCCGGGATGAGGTACTGCCCCGCCTCGCCGCCGCCACCGGCCTGCTCGTGGTCGATGAGGCCCACTGCATCTCCGACTGGGGTCACGATTTCCGCCCCGACTACCGCCGCCTTCGCACGATGTTGGCCGAGTTGCCTTCCGGTGTCCCGGTGCTGGCGACGACCGCGACGGCCAACGCCCGTGTCACGGCTGACGTCGCCGAACAGTTGGGCACGGGCGGCGCGGATGGCGAGTCCGATGCTCTGGTGCTTCGGGGCCCGTTGGACCGGGAGAGTCTCAGTCTGGGCGTGCTCCAACTACCGGATGCCGCCACCCGACTGGCCTGGCTCTCCGACCATTTGGGGGAGCTGCCTGGGTCCGGGATCATCTACACGCTCACGGTCGCGGCGGCCGAGGAGGTCACCACCAGCCTTCGGCGCAGTGGGCACGTGGTGGCCTCGTACACCGGCCGCACGGAGAACGCCGACCGCCAGCAGGCGGAGGAGGATCTCCTTGCCAATCGTGTGAAAGCGCTCGTGGCCACCTCCGCGCTGGGCATGGGCTTCGACAAGCCCGACCTGGGGTTCGTGGTCCATCTGGGCTCGCCCTCCTCGCCGATCGCCTACTACCAGCAGGTGGGGCGTGCTGGCCGCGGGGTGGAGCATGCGGAGGTGCTCCTGTTGCCGGGCAGGGAGGACGAAGCGATCTGGAAGTACTTCGCCTCGGTCGCCTTTCCGCCCGAGGAGTTGGTGCGGCGCACTCTCGACGTGCTGGCGGCTTCCGATCGCCCTCTCTCGCTGCCCGCGCTCGAACCACTCGTGGATCTGCGGCGCACCCGGTTGGAGACCATGCTGAAGGTGCTGGACGTGGACGGGGCGGTGCGGCGGGTCAAGGGCGGTTGGACCGCCACCGGCCAGCCGTGGGTCTATGAAGCCGACCGGTTCGCCCGGGTGGCGAGGCAGCGTGAGGTCGAGCAGGAGGCGATGCGGGAGTACGGGCGAACCTCGGCGTGCCGTATGGAGTTCCTCAGGCGGCAGTTGGACGACGAGGCGGCGAGGCCGTGTGGTCGCTGCGACAACTGTGCGGGCGGCAGGTTCAGCGACAAGGTTTCCGATGCGGCCCTGGAAGCCGCCCGTGGGGAGCTCAGCCGACCGGGCGTCGAGGTGGAGCCTCGGAAGATGTGGCCGACGGGTCTCGCTGCCGTCGGTGTCGGGCTCAAGGGCCGGATTCCCGCGTCCGAGCAGGCTTCCGCCGGGCGGGCACTGGGGCGCCTGTCCGACATCGGTTGGGGCAACCGGCTGAGGCCGCTGTTGGCTCCGCAGGCGACGGACGGTCCCATCCCGGACGATGTGGCACAGGCCGTCGTGACGGTCCTCGCGGACTGGGCGAGGGGGCCGGGGGGCTGGGCGTCCGGGGCCGCCGACGCTCCTGCCCGTCCGGTCGGCGTGGTGACCGTAGCTTCGCGCAGCCGCCCCGAGTTGGTCGGTTCTCTGGGCGCCCGCATCGCCGAGGTGGGTCGCCTGCCGTTGTTGGGGTCGGTTGCCTACACCCCCGAGGGGATGGAGTCCCGACCCTCGCGTACGAACAGCGCGCAGCGCGTGCGAACCTTGTACGACGCCTTCGTCGTACCGCCGGGTCTGGCGGAGGCCCTCAGCGGTGGCGGCCCGGTTCTGCTGGTCGATGATATTTCTGAATCTGGTTGGACCTTGGCTGTGGCGGCCCGGCTCCTGTTGAAGGCTGGGGCGACGGGGGTGTTTCCGCTGGTCCTAGCGGTTCAAGCGTGACATCAGAAGGACACAGGAGGGGTCACAGGCAGCTTTTGTGGGAAGGGATATGAGAGGCATACCCGTCGATTCCCGCCGCTGATGCCAAATTGCTCGTTGCCGCATCCGGACGGGCCAGGAAGAATTGGATTGCTCCCCGCACAGCCCGTTCGCGGTCTCACAGGGCTGTGTCGCGGTGCGCCCTCACCCGACCCTGCCCGCACTGTGGGCGCGTATGCGAAGGGAGGACTGTGACCTTCGGATTCGCTTCGTCCGCAGCCACCTCAATCGCCGCAAGAGCCAACTCCGCCAGCCGCCTCGCCAGGATGCTTCAACCTGGTGAATGGGCGGAAGCGGGCATCCCGCTCCTACGCAATCCCAGAGAGGTGGTCAGCGGGCTCCATGCCCGCCACCAGCCGACGTTGACGACTGCGGTCGTCGCCGTGCTCGATCCCGAGGAACGGCTCACTGCCAGCGCATCGTTCACCCGTCGTACCGCCTTGGCGGACGGTTGGGAGTTCAGAAATGCGCTGCTGGCCAATCTCCGTCGGGTGATTCCGCACGATCTACGCCGCCGCACTCCGGTGCGAACGGCCGTGCTCCTCTACTGCCGCGAGGGGGACGAGCGGTGGACCGAGGAGGACGGTGCCTGGATGTGGGGGCTCCGAGATGCATGCACCCTGCACGGTTTGCGGTGCGGTGCGTACATCACCCTGACCCGCGGCGGCTGGCAGGTGCTGGGAGAGGGGCGGGGCGGTCGACGCCCCAACTCCACTTCGTCCCCCGGTGATCTTGCCGAGGTGTCAGCAGCCGCCGAGCCGGTGGAACTGCGCACCGCCAGCGGTGCATCCGAGATGCTGCGTCGGACAGCTGCACGCTGATGTCCCCGGGCTCCATGCCCGGGGACCTCTGGACATCCACTCTGATCAAGGCTCGCATCAGGTGCGGCGCTGGACCGGCCGATGGGCTGCTGCGCTTCGCGGCGACCAGCCCTCGACGCCTCCCGGTGGCCGATTGACTTCAGTTCATCGTGGTCACGACACCCGTGCGATGACTCCGGCTCCCGCCCGGGAAGAGTGCGGGTGGCAGCCTTGTCGGCTCGCCGTCCGACCGCTGTGGCAGCAGAACGGCGAGCCGCACCGCGGGCACCGCCCTTCTGCACCAGGGCAGGAGCGCAGCCGAGCGGTTCGCAACGACAGCGTCAGACCGAGACGCCCAAGGCGCTGTTGATGCGCTGCGGATCTCCGCACACGATCAACAGTGCGCCCGCCTTGGCCAGCGCGGCCGGCAGGGTGCGGGTGGCGTCGTCGTCACTGCCGCCGTTGACGGCGACGATCACCACCGGCCTGGACAGGGCACGGTCGACCGCGGTGACATCCGCGTAGAAGACGTCGTCGCCCGCGTCGTGCTGGGCCCAGTAGGCCGCTTCGCCGAAAGACCTTTCGTGCGTGGCCCACGGGTGCTGCTGCCCCGTAGTCAACACCAGCACGTCGCCGGGAGCGCGTCCCGTGTCGAGCAGGAGGTCCACCGTTTCGTCGGCGGCGTCGAGTGCGCCATCCGCAGGGGCGGGGATCAGTTGGATCTGGGGCTGAGGGCTGTCCTCGGCGACGGCAGCGCGGGGCTGGTCTGCTGAGGGCGAGGTGCGTTGCGGCGGTGCGGGCCTGGCCACCGTGGTCCCCCGGGCACTGGGACGGGGGGATGCCGTGGAACGCGGACCGGGTACGGGACGAGGGGTCGGCGCGGTGCGGCCGGTGGCCGGAGTGACGCGGGGACCCTGGGCGCTCTCGTGAATGTGAGGCTCCTCGGGGATGAGAGGCATGGGTGGATGTCTATCAAATGCCGGTTCGAATGGCATAGGCGGGTGGGCACGAAAGTGCGGTTGGCCCGTTCGAACGGCCGGTTCAGAAGTCGAAGCCGAGCTGGCCCTCGCTCTCACCTTCCGCCGTGCCGACGGGAACCCGGACCTTCTTGAGGTGCTGCCACCGGGGCAGCGCGTCCAGATAGGCCCAGGACAGGCGGTGGTAGGGCGTGGGCCCCAGCTCTTCCAGCGCTGCCTTGTGCACGGGCGAGGGGTATCCCGCATTGGCTGCGAAGGCGAAGTCTGCGAAGTCGCCGGGCAGCTCCGCCATCATCGCGTCGCGGCGTACCTTGGCGATGACGGACGCCGCCGCCACCGCGATGCACGAGCGGTCCCCCTTGATCACCGTGCGGACCTGCCAGGGAGGGCCGAGGTAGTCGTGCTTCCCGTCGAGAATGACCGCGTCGGGGCGTACGGGGAGCGCTTCAAGGGCGCGGCAGGCCGCGAGCCGCAGGGCCGCCGTCATTCCCAGTTGGTCGATCTCTTCGGGCGAGGCGTGCCCGAGCGCGTGGGCGGTGACCCAGCTCTCCAGTTCGGCCGCGATTTCATTGCGACGCTTGGGGCTCAGCAGCTTGGAGTCGGTGAGTCCGGCAGGGGGGCGGCGCAGTCCGGTGATGGCTGCGCACACCGTGACGGGACCGGCCCACGCCCCTCGCCCGACCTCGTCGACACCAGCAATGACCTTGGCGCCGGTGGTCGCTCGGATCGAGCGCTCGACTGTGTGTGTGGGTGGTTCGTACGGCATGGCGCCAGCAAGGTTACGCCGCCCCACCCGGGGCCCGGCAACCGGATTCCCTTCTCGCTCGTATCGCCTGCGAGATCGGCAACGGTTCTCCCGCTCATCCCGCCCCGTGCGGATCAAGAACGGCGGTGTCGGATTCGTCCTCGGTGCGGGGCGGCCGACGCCGAGCGGCCCTTGCCGCGCCCACAGGAACGGCTCGGCTCAACCATTTGCTCAAGCAGAAGAATCGACGAGACCGGGGCGCCTGCTGACAAGTCGCCGCCCTCTCCGATCGAGGCCATAAAACCCTCTCGAAAAGGGCAGTATGGCTAGATGGCGGACGGGGCGCAGCGCCCGCCCTCGTCCGCCACGGGCATCGTGCATCTGTTGTGGATAGCAAAGAAGAGGAACGTCCTGTCGGACAGGATCGGGACACCTCTGTGGGCCTCACGGCGAACGTGTTCCGATGCTCGATACCGACCTGGTGGTCGTCCCGCCACCTCATGGTCTCGACTCTGTACCGACGTCGTACGCGGTGCGGTTCCTGCCGTCCTCGGCACAGACCGGTCGGCTTTCGACGCCTGGTTGCGCCAGGATCTCCCGGGCGCGGACCTGTCCCCAACTGGTCGCGTACCAGGGCCCGTCCTCGTCCTGGAGGTCGGCGGCGATCTTTTTCAGGGCGCAGGAGCGCCACGGTTCGGGCAGTTGGTCGAGAGCGGGTACGGCATCCGCGGAGAGCTGTTGGAGGTACTGGACGTCGATCTTGCCGGTGCGTTCGAAGCGCTGCACGTTGCGTTCGGCCACCAGGGCGTCGGGCGACATCAGCCCGAAGAGGAGGACGGCAGCTCCGGCGCTCGCGGCGACCGCGCGAGGCAGCCACGTCGACCCGAGCAGACCTGCCACCATGATCAAAACGATCACCAGCCCCAACCAGATCTCCATGGCAGCCACGGAGATCCGCAGTCGGGTGAGCCCGTAGGCGTCGACGTACAGGTCCATGCGCCGTAGGGCGGCCAGCACGACGACGAGGGTGAGCAGACATAGGGTTCCGAGGACACTTCGGACCAGGGCGCGGTCGCGTGGGTCTGCGCGCGGTGCCCAGCGCAGGGCGAGCGCGATCACGAGCAGCGTCAGCAGGGTCGCGCACAGGAGTTGCCAGAATCCCTGCCGGGCGTACTCGGCGTAGGTGAGTCCCGTCTCCTCCAGGACCTTGTCGTATCCCCCGAAGAGGACCGCGAGTTGCACGGCGATGAACGCTGCGAAGAGCAGGTCGAGCACGATCAACGGCAGTGCCCATTCCCACCGCGGGCGGGCCCTGCCGGAGGGCAGGGCGAGGCGGTCCCACCGCAGGGGCGCCGCAGCGGTGTGTGCGGCGGCCAGTGCGCCTGCGGTTCCGAAGAGGAGCAGGAACAGCCGCCAGGGGCCGTCCGCCACGGACACATCGGGTATCAGCGCGCCCAGGAGGTCGGCGAAGGCGGCGTCCGCGCCCGCGAAGAGCGCCCCGAACACGACCAGCAGGACGACGGCGACCGTCAGGGTGCGCACTGCCGGGCCCCACCGTCCGCGTGAGTGCCTCATGCGGTCGCGCAGCCCCTGCCGTGCCCACTCCATGCCGAGGACCAGGGAGTTCAGCAGGCCCACCGCGCCGAGGAGGATCCCGGGCCACGTACGACTTCCGTGCAGAGCCAGGGAGCCCGCGGCGAGGGCGGCGATCACGGCGAGGAAGGAGGGCCATCCGGCGTCACGTACTGCGGGTACCGCCAGGAGTGCCAGCCCGCCCAGGGCCCACACCCACGTCCAGGGCCGTGGTCTGCGGCCCGCTCTGCGTGCGGCGAAGGAGGCGGCGAGTGCTGTGGCCAGGGCGACGAGCAGCAGGTTCACCCCGAGCCCCTCGCCGAGGAGCGATGCGCAGAGCACTCCGGTGGCCAGGGCTGACCACAAGGTGGCACTCGTGGCCGTGGCCGGGGGCCGGGGGCGCACGTTCACGGCCCAGGAGACGGGCTCACTCCGGTTCCCCTTCGGGCGGCCGTGCGTGGCCCCGGGATCTATCGACTCACTCGATGGCATCGACCCGTCGCTGGTCGTCGCCGGCTCCGCTGCGTCGGCGCCGGTCTCTGCGGCTCGTGCGTCGGACACGTGTCCCCCCTCCGCTTCGGGTCGGGTGACTCGGTCAGGGAGCCCGACGACCCGCAAGACTCGTCTGCGCACGCCGTACGGGGATCAGTGGCGGTGATCGTCGTACGCAGGTACGTGACGGAAGGTTAAGCACGGGCCGTCGCAGAGTGCGCCGGCCGGGAAGCACCTGGGTCAGGACCGTGACACTTGCTCGGGGACAGTTGCTCGTCAGGCAACTTCCCTGGCAGAGCAGCCCGAATCGGCCTGGCCTGCCGCGGCGCGCTCCCCTCAGTGGGGGACGCGCGGCAGCCAGTCCGGAAGGTCCTCGGTCCGCGCACGCCATGACTCGGGTGCCTGCCCGCCGGCACCGGCTGCGACCACTCCACAGGCGATCGCACAGGTCGTGTCCATGTCGCCGCCCACCTCGGCGGTGGTCCAGAAGGCGTTTTCGAAGTCCCCCAACGACCGCGCCGCCGACCAGAGGGCGAACGGCACGGTGTCATGCGCACTGGAGCGTCGTCCGCTGCCGAGGACTGCGGCGACGGTCGTCGCGTCGTCGTAGTCGAGCATGTCGAGCGCTCTGCGCAGACCGGCGCCCACGGCGCTGCGCGGCACCAGTGCGATGACGCCTTCCAGCAGTTCCTCCGCGGTGGGCGGGCCCGTCGGAGTTGCGGCGATGGCGGCGGCGGCAGCCACGGCCATGGCGCCGACGACGGCCTCGCGGTGCTGGTGCGTGGTGTACGAGGAGATTTCGGCCTGGTGGGTGGCCTGCTCGGGATCATCCGCATACCAGGCACCGAGGGGGGCGGTCCGCATGGCTGAACCATTGCCCCAGGAGCCTTGCCCCTGGAACAGGCCCACCGCGAGTTCGCGCCAATCACCGCCCTCTCCGATGAGCCGGAGCATCCGATTGACCGTGGGACTGTAGCCGCGCTCGGCGTCGTGGTGCCGGGCAAAGGCCGCGGCGAGGGCGTCCTGATCGACCCTGCCGTGTTCCGCCAGCACGGCCACGACCGAACAGGCCATCTCGGTGTCGTCGGTCCATGCCCAGTCACCGCGCGGTACTTCACGTCGCTTCAGCAGGGGATGGTTCGATGGTACGAAGAACCGGGCGCCGAGGGCGTCCCCCACGGACAGGCCGCGCAGACTGCCCAGGGCCCGGGCGAGGCGCTGGGCGGGAGGGAGGTCAGTGATCATCTTCCGGTCACCCTATCCGCACGTTCCATAGGGTTCGGGAGTGCGCCAGCGTTCGAAGGGCCGGTCGAGGGTGTAACGCCCGTCATCCCCCAACTGAAGCACCCGCACCTCTCCATTGCGCGGATTGGAGAGGGATTCGAATTCTGCGACCGTCCAATGGAACCAACGCATGCAGAACAGCCGCATGGTCAGACCGTGCGTCACCAGGAGCACATTGGGCGGATGGTCGGGGGATTCAAAACTGCGGTGGAGGCTTTCCAGGAAAGCACCCACCCGGTCGTACACATCGGCTCCCGACTCGCCCTGGGCGAAGCGGTAGAAGAAGTGCCCGTACGTGTCGCGATAGGTCTTCTGGAGTCGGACGTCGTCCTTGTCCTGCCAGTTCCCCCAGTCCTGCTCGCGCAGTCGGGGTTCCTCCCGCACCCGGACCAGCGACGGGTCGAGGTCGAAGGCCCGGAGGGTCTCATGGGTGCGCCGGTAGGGCGAGACGTACACGCTGATCTGTTCATCGCCGAATAGACCACGGAGTCGGGAGCCCGCCTCTTCGGCCTGCGCCACTCCGGTACTCGTCAGACGCAGGGCATGATCCGGCTCGCGCTCGTACACGGTGTCGTCGGCGTTTCCTTCCGACTCACCATGCCGGACGAGGACGATGCGTCGCGGTCTTGCCATACATCGACCCTAGATCGGCGCTGGCCGAAGCGGGCGGTCGGGTGGCTCGATCCGCCCTTCATCTCGGGTGAGGTGCGGCACACCGCAAGGGATAAACCCATACAAAACCTCAACCGGCTACCCGTCCGGGCGCCACGGCAAGGTGATCACCGGCAGCCGACGGGGCATGCGCGCCGCCAGCGGGCCATCACACCGTCCAGGACGGTTCGAGTGCGACCACATCGCCGGCGAGCGCCTCGATGTCGGCCTCCGCCTGTGCCCGCAAGAGCAGTCGCTCCACGCGTTCCCTACGGTACTTTCCGTGCTCGGCGGCCGATTTCCACATCGACATCACCAAGAATTCGTGGCCCGGTGCCTCGCCGAAGAATCCCCGCACCATTCCGGGCGATCCGGCCATCGCCGGATTCCACACCTTCTCCTGCATCAACGCGTAGTGCTCGACGCGCTCCGCGCGGACCGTGCAATGAGCGACCCGAACCACGTCGACATCGGTGAAGCGCGGCTCGAAACCGGTCTTCACATCGAAGCGGTAGTCGAACAGTTTGACCTGCATGTTGTGGAAGGTCCCCGACTGCGCGGACGCCAAGCGATCGTGGGAGCGCGCCATGAAGGAGTCGTAGAACGCACGGGATTCCCAGAACGCGAATATGTGAGCGGTATGGGGTCGCACCCTGCTCCACCCACCGCTCTGCCCCCGAAACCCCGGCTCACCCAGCAGCCCCGCCCACTTCCGCTGTCCCCGCTCGAACCCACGACGGTCCACCACGGTGCAACGAATCCACTTGACCAGCACCGCGCCATCGTAAGGCCCCGGGCGCGGCCTGGGTCACTCCGCTATCGGGCAGACTCCGGTCCTTGCGAAGCACCGACCGAAACGGAACCCGCGCCTCTCCAGGCTCCTGTGCCCCCGGAACGGGCGTAGACCAGACATATCCTCGCCCTCGCCGGTGCCGAGCGGATACCGTCAACGGAACCAGAACTGCTGGAAGTTACGGGGAAGGGACATCTGTTGAGCAGCCTGAGCAAGGGCGTCCGCAAGGTCGAGGTGAGTCTTCGATGGGACCCGAGTCCGCTGGGCGAACCCGCCCACGACCTCGATCTCGTCGCCGCGACCTACTCCGTGGGCGAACCGCACGGCGACCCTGCGTACGTGGTCCACTTCGACAGCCGGTCGCCCGACGGAACGATCATCCTGACCAGGGACAGCAAAACGGGCCAGGGCTTCGGTGCTGACGAGGTCCTCACCTTGGAGTTCGACCGGCTCGCGGCGGCCTACGGGCGGGTCGTGGTGGGGGTGGTGATTCAGCAGCGCGACCGTCGGCGTGCGTTCAGCGATGTGAACAACACGGTCGTGCGGATCGCCGAAGGCCCTTCGGAGCTGTGGAAGAGCACGCTGTCCGAGGTGCCCGACGCCACTGCTGCGGTGGTCGCGGAGTTCGTTCGCGGCGAGTCGGGCACCTGGCTGTTCGAGGAGACGCTCCGTGGGTTCGACACCGACCCCCAGACGTTCGCCGGGCTGATGGGGCGGGACTGAGCCACCGGACCCCACGGAGCTCCCACCCTCTGCATGGCCGAAACCCATTGCCTGGTCTCGTGATCCCTTTTGCACTGCTCGCCGGACCAGCCCGCTGGGGCGGCCTGTCAGGAGGGGCTACCCCCAGGCGCGCCTGCTTCACCTCGGCAGTCGGGTCCAGCACGGTGGTTGGAGACGGAACGACCGACAGGGCGGCCCGACCGAAGAATCGGCCGGGCCGCCCTGGCCCGTGATCTCTACCCGCTAAGGGCGTCTCCCCCTAGGGAGCGGCGGACACGACCTAGCTGCAACCGCTGGTCGAGCCGCAGCCCTCGCAGATGTAGCAGGAACCCGCACGCTGCATCTTCGTACCGCAGGAGAAGCACAGCGGAGCGTCCGCACTGATGCCCAGCTGCATCTCCACCAGTTCGGCGGAGGTGTGCACCTGCTGCGGAGCGGGAGCGGCTGCCTGCGGCGAGGCCGCCACCGTCAGATCCTGCTGGAGCGGCGCCGACTGGGCCAACCCCTCCACGTCGAGCTCGTCCTCGGTGGGCTCGTACGAACCGGTCTCCAGGTGGCGCTGCCGCTCCTCGACCGAGTGGATCCCGAGGGCCGACCGCGTCTCGAAGGGGAGGAAGTCCAAGGCCAGCCGGCGGAAGATGTAGTCGACGATCGACTGCGCCATCCGCAGATCCGGGTCGTCCGTCATGCCCGCGGGCTCGAAGCGCATGTTGGTGAACTTCGAGACGTACGTTTCGAGCGGAACGCCGTACTGGAGGCCGACGGAGACGGCGATCGAGAAGGCGTCCATCATGCCCGCGAGGGTCGAGCCCTGCTTGGACATCTTCAGGAAGACCTCGCCCAGACCGTCGTCCGGGTAGGAGTTCGCCGTCATATAGCCCTCGGCTCCACCGACCGTGAACGAGGTCGTGATGCCGGGACGGCCCTTGGGAAGCCGCTTGCGGACCGGACGGTACTCGACGACCTTCTCCACCGCGGACCGAATCGTCTCGTCGGTCTTCTTGGTGATGTCGGTGACCTCGGCCTTCTCCTTCTCCTTGGTCTTCGCGGAGAGGGGCTGACCGACCTTGCAGTTGTCGCGGTAGATGGCGAGCGCCTTGACACCCATCTTCCACGCCTCGAAGTAGATCTCCTCGACCTCTTCGACGGTGGCCGACTCGGGCATGTTCACCGTCTTGGACAGTGCGCCCGAGATCCACGGCTGGATCGCGGCCATCATGCGGACATGGCCCATCGCCGAGATGGAACGCTCGCCCATGGCGCAGTCGAACACCTCGTAGTGCTCGGTCTTGAGCGCCGGGGCGTCGACCACATTGCCGTTCTCGGCGATGTGAGCGACGATCGCCTCGATCTGCTCGGGCTGGTAGCCGAGACGCCGCAGGGCCTGCGGAACCGTGCCGTTGACGATCTGCATCGAGCCGCCGCCGACGAGCTTCTTGAACTTGACCAGCGCGAGATCGGGCTCCAGGCCGGTCGTGTCGCACGACATCGCGAGACCGATGGTGCCGGTGGGTGCGATGACGGACGCCTGCGCGTTGCGGAAACCGTTCCGCTCGCCGACGCGGATCACGTCCTGCCACGCCTCGGTGGCAGCGGCCCAGATCGGGGTGTCCAGGTCGTCCACGCGAATCGCCTTGCCGTTGGCGTCGGCGTGCTGCTGCATGACCTGCTTGTGCGGTGCCGCGTTCCTGGCGTACCCGTCATACGGGCCGACCACTGCAGCGAGCTCCGCGGAGCGCCGGTAGGAGGTGCCCGTCATCAGGGAGGTGATGGCGCCGGCGAGGGCTCGGCCGCCGTCGCTGTCGTAGGCGTGGCCGGTGGCCATCAGGAGCGCGCCGAGGTTGGCGTAGCCGATGCCCAGCTGACGGAAGGCGCGGGTGTTCTCGCCGATCTTCTGGGTGGGGAAGTCCGCAAAGCAGATCGAGATGTCCATCGCGGTGATGACCAGCTCGACCACCTGGGCGAAGCGCTCGATCTCGAAGGACTGGTGGCCCTCGCCGTCATCCTTGAGGAACTTCATCAGGTTCAGCGAAGCGAGGTTGCAGGACGTGTTGTCCAGGTGCATGTACTCGCTGCACGGGTTCGAGCCGTTGATGCGACCGGACTCGGGGCAGGTGTGCCAACGGTTGATCGTGTCGTCGTACTGGATGCCGGGGTCGGCGCAGGCCCACGCGGCCTCGGCCATCTTGCGGAAGAGGTCCTTGGCGTCGACCTCCTCGATGACGTCACCGGTCATCCGGGCCCGCAGACCGAACTTGCCGCCCGCCTCGACGGCCTTCATGAACTCGTCGTTCACGCGGACCGAGTTGTTGGCGTTCTGGTACTGGACGGACGTGATGTCGTCGCCGCCCAGGTCCATGTCGAAGCCCGCGTCCCGCAGGGCGCGGATCTTCTCCTCTTCCTTGACCTTGGTCTCGATGAAGCTCTCGATGTCGGGGTGGTCGACGTCGAGAATGACCATCTTGGCGGCGCGACGGGTCGCCCCGCCCGACTTGATCGTTCCGGCGGAAGCGTCAGCTCCGCGCATGAAGGAGACCGGTCCGGAGGCATTGCCACCGGAGGAGAGCAGTTCCTTGGAGGAACGGATGCGGGACAGGTTCAGACCGGCTCCCGAGCCGCCCTTGAAGATCATGCCCTCTTCCTTGTACCAGTCGAGGATGGACTCCATGGAGTCGTCGACGGACAAGATGAAACAGGCCGAGACCTGCTGCGGCTGGGGCGTTCCGACGTTGAACCAGACCGGCGAGTTGAAGCTGAAGATCTGGTGCAGGAGGGCGTAGGCCAACTCGTGCTCGAAGATCTCGGCGTCCGCGGGCGAGGCGAAGTACTTGTGGTCCTCGCCCCCCTTGCGGTACGTCTTCACGATCCGGTCGATCAGCTGCTTGAGGCTGGTTTCGCGCTGCGGGGTACCGACCGCCCCGCGGAAGTACTTGCTGGTGACGATGTTGACCGCGTTCACCGACCAGAAGTCGGGGAACTCGACGCCACGCTGCTCAAAGTTGACCGAGCCGTCGCGCCAGTTGGTCATGACGACGTCACGCCGCTCCCAGACCACCTCGTCGTACGGGTGCACGCCGGGAGTGGTGTGGATGCGCTCGATACGGAGTCCCTTGGTCGCCTTGGCTCCCTTGGTACGGGACCCTCGTGCCGGACCGCTCGCCGTCTCTGTCATGCCGCCTCCCATATACGGGCAAAAACGCCCTGAAGTGCCCAGATCTTCCCGTGGGCACGGTCTGTGTCTGATGTCTCGGGCGCAGCACGGCGCCCGGGACAGATCTTGTTGCCGCCCCGCGTCCGGCCGAGGACGTCGACCGGCGGGGCCGAGCGGTGTCGCTCGACGTCGCCTAGTCGGTGGCGGCTACGGGCACGGGGACCTCAAGGGTCTCTCCGGGCCCGCCCACATCTGCCGGCGGCCTGTTGACGCGGAGTTCCGCGATGGCCGCCTCAAAGTCTTCGAGTGAATCGAACGCCCGGTAGACGGACGCGAAGCGGAGGTAGGCCACGAGGTCGAGCTCCTGCAACGGACCGAGTATGGCCAGCCCCACGTCGTGGGTGGTGAGCTCCGCGCTGCCGGTGGCGCGCACCGCTTCCTCGACCCGTTGGCCGAGCTGGGCGAGTGCGTCCTCGGTGACCGGCCGCCCCTGGCACGCCTTGCGCACCCCGGAGATGACCTTGGTACGACTGAAGGGCTCGGTGACGCCGCTGCGCTTGATCACCATCAACGAGGCCGTCTCCACCGTGGTGAATCGGCGGGCGCAGTCCGGGCACTGCCGGCGGCGCCGGATCGACGTTCCGTCGTCGGTGGTACGGCTGTCGACGACACGGCTGTCGGGGTGCCTGCAGAAGGGGCAGTGCATGGTTCCCAACCCTCCTTCATGGCACGACTGACAAGCCTCAACAGGCCCGTGAGGACCTCCGAAGCAAGCCCAAGCATAGGCGATGGCCGCAGTCTTGAAAGACCAGGGACCACAACTTCTGGGCTGCGCACACAATCCAACCACTAGATCTGGGGTTTGGCCGTGTTTCCCGCACCATCGCGTGTCGCATGACACCACCGGATCGCGGACGGCGTACGGGCGGTGACAGCACGCCATCGGAGGCCGAACCCCGGTCTCCCTGGCGGACGCGCGGGGCTCCGCCCGCAACCCGTCCGCCCGAGAACCGACGACGAGCGTACGGGACACGCCTGGCCGTCAGGGCTTCGGGTCCTGCTCCCCGGAATCCGGATCCACCGGTGCCAAACTGTCACCCGACGCCCCTGGGCGCGACGCAAGGAGGCTAACGTGGAGGCAAGGCAATTCGCGGCGGGCGGAGATTCACCTCTTGGTCCCGACTCGACGCCCCCATAGCCGGCCGGACTGTTTCACCCGAGTCACCGACTTCAGCGACTTGGCCGACTTCGCTGACTTCGCCGGGAATAGAGCGGCGGCGGAAGTCGACTTCCCCGCCTTGCCGCCCTTCGGGGTGAACCGTTCGCACATACACCCAACCCCATGTCCACGTAAGCGAATCTACGATTTTTCACTCGAACGTGTGTTTGGCGCAACCTTTCGAAAGCAACTACCGTTGTCCAGCTAGGGAGACCATTCGAGAGGGGCCGACGTGACCACCACCGCAGACGCAGCCACCATTACTGCCCAAGACCGCTCCCAGAATCGATTCGAGCCGGTACACACCATGAATGATGCAGCCACGACCCCCGATGGGGCGGAGCCTTCGCGGCCCGCACGTTCGCTGCCCGGCCGACCTCCAGGGATCAGGGCGGACAGTTCCGGACTCACGGATCGACAGCGGCGTGTCATCGAGGTGATCCGCGACTCCGTGCAACGGCGCGGCTACCCACCGTCGATGCGTGAAATCGGGCAGGCCGTAGGGCTGTCGAGCACTTCTTCCGTAGCCCATCAGCTGATGGCGCTGGAGCGGAAGGGATTCCTTCGCCGAGACCCTCACCGGCCGCGAGCCTATGAGGTGAGGGGGTCCGACCAGCCGAGCACCCAGGCCACGGACACCACGGGCAAGCCGGCCGCCTCGTACGTTCCGCTCGTCGGGCGTATTGCGGCCGGCGGTCCGATCCTCGCCGAGGAATCGGTGGAGGACGTCTTTCCGCTCCCCCGACAGTTGGTCGGCGACGGCGAGCTCTTCGTGTTGAAGGTCGTCGGAGACTCCATGATCGAGGCCGCCATCTGTGATGGTGACTGGGTCACCGTGCGTCGTCAGCCCGTCGCTGAAAACGGCGACATCGTGGCTGCCATGCTGGACGGAGAGGCCACGGTCAAACGCTTCAAGCGGGAGAACGGGCACGTGTGGCTCCTCCCCCACAATGCCGCGTACCAGCCGATTCCCGGTGACGACGCCACCATCCTCGGCAAGGTCGTGGCGGTACTGCGGCGGGTGTGAGCCTCCGCCCCTGACCGGGCCCCGAGACCCACTGCGCCTGGTCTCGGGGCCTGCCACATCGGCAGGTCTCCTCAGCAATCAGCGGGACCCATGGGAAACCATGGGTCCCGCTGTTTTCTATGCGCCGTCCGCCTGGGCGAGGGAATCGATCGCCGCCAACGAGCGTCGCACCTGATTGCGGTCCGTCGTGTACCAGAAGTCCGGAAGGGACGCCCGGAGGAAGCTTCCGTATCGAGCATTGGCAAGCCGCGGATCCAGCACGGCCACGACACCCCGGTCACCCGTGGCCCGCACGAGACGACCGGCGCCCTGTGCCATCAGCAGGGCGGCGTGAGTCGCTGCGACGGCCATGAACCCGTTGCCGCCCGATTGCTCCACGGCCTTCTGTCGGGCGCTCATCAGCGGATCGTCAGGACGGGGAAATGGAATCCGATCCATGATCACCAGCTGGCAACTGGGCCCCGGGACATCCACGCCCTGCCAGAGGGACAAGGTGCCGAAGAGACAGGTTCGGGAATCCGCGGCGAAGGACTTGATCAACTCGCCCAGTGTTTCCTCGCCCTGGAGCAAAATCGGGTGGTCAAGCCTGCCGCGCAGTTCCTCAGCGGCGGCCTGTGCGGCCCGCATAGACGAGAAGAGTCCCAGCGTGCGACCGCCAGCGGCCTCCACCAGTTCAGCCAACTCGTCCATCATGTCCGTACGGGAACCCTCGCGGCCCGGTGTCGTCAGATGGCGCGCGACATAGAGAATCCCCTGCTTCGGATAGTCGAACGGCGAACCGACGTCGAGCCCTTTCCACGGCGGAACGTCCTCGCCTTCGATCCCCTCCGGAGAGAGCCCCATGGATGCGCCGACACCGTTGAAATCGCCACCGAGTTTCAAGGTCGCGGAGGTCAGCACCACGGAACGCTCATGGAACAACTTCTCGCGCAGCAGACCCGACACGTTCATCGGGGCCACCCGCAACGAAGCTCCGAAGCGATCATGACGTTCGTACCAGACCACGTCATATTCGGAAGCCTGTGTGATGCGCTCCGCGACGTCGTGGATGTTCTCGACGGAGGCGAGTGCCTGCTTGCGTACGGCATCCTCGTCCTGCACCGACTTGTCCCGGGTGGAGCCGAGCCCCGAAATGACCGTACGCGCAGCGTCCCGCAGCGCGAGGAGGGCATAGCTGAGGTCCTCGGGGATCTCTTCCAGCCGCCCCGGCAACGCGAGCTCCATCAAGCGCTCGAAGCCTTCGGCCGCCGTTTGCAGTGAGTCCGCGGACTTCTCGTTCACCAGCCTGGCAGCCCGCCGCACGGCACGGTTCACCTGCCCGGGGGTCAACTCCCCCGTTGCGGCTCCGGTGACACGGGAGACCAGTTCGTGCGCCTCATCGATCACCAGGACCTCGTGCGGCGGAAGGACGGGCGCGCCCTCGATGGCGTCGATGGCCAACAGCGCGTGGTTCGTCACCACCACATCGGCGAGCTTGGCCCGCTCCCGGGCCATCTCGGCAAAGCACTCGGCTCCGTACGCACACTTGGACGCACCCAGGCACTCACGGGACGAGACGGACACCTGGGACCAGGCACGATCGGAGATTCCGGGTGTCAGCGCATCCCGGTCACCGGTCTCCGTCTCGTCCGCCCAGTCCCTCAGCCGCAGGAGGTCCTGACCGAGCTTGCTGGTCGGTGTCGCTGCCTCGAAGGGGTCGAAGAGCCCTTCCTCCTCTTCCTGTGGCACACCCTCGTGGAGGCGATGGAGGCAGAGGTAGTTGGAGCGGCCCTTGAGCATCGCGAATTCCGGTCGCCGGCGCAGCAGTGGGTGCAGGGCGTCCACCGTGCGGGGGAGGTCGCGCTCGACGAGCTGGCGTTGGAGGGCGAGCGTGGCCGTCGCGATGACGACGCGTTCCCCGTGGGCCACGGCGGGGACCAGATAGCCCAACGACTTTCCGGTGCCGGTGCCCGCCTGTACGAGGAGGTGGGAACCGTCGTCGACGGCTTCGGCCACGGCTTCGGCCATGGCGACCTGGCCGGGCCTCTCCACACCGCCGACGGCGGTGACGGCGGCATGGAGTAGTTCGGGGAGGGATGGCTTCGTCATAGGCCGACCACCCTAAGGCTCGGGACTGACATTCAGATCCGATCCCGCCAGGTTGCACCGTCGCGGGTGGTCCGCGACTCCCCCGGCGGAGAGTGAAGGCTCGGGACCGTCCCAGTGGCGGCGCGGACCGGTCACGGTCACGGTCACGGTCACGGTCACGGTCACGGTCACGGTCACGGTCACGGGGTGAACGCGCGTCTCGATGTCAGGGAACCGATGTGGCCCGAGCGGTGTATGTAAGGCAGCGAGTGCTTCACAGCTGGTGCCGATGCCCGCGATCGCGGATCAGCAGAGCGGCTCGCTTGTCCGGGAGGTCGATCTCCGACGAGTAGCGGAAACCCGCCGCCAGGAAGGCTGCGAGCGAGGGGGTGTTGCGTATGTCAGGTTCGGCAAGAACCCGCCGACAGCGTGGACGGTGGTCGAGCACGAGATCGGCCACGGCTCGGATGAGGAGGGATCCCAGACCATGTCCCCGGTCGGAACCATCGCCGATCAAGACATGGATACCGGTGTCATGGGGGCACGCGGGATAGTGGCGCGCGAGCGGATCGAGATCGGCTCGGTAGAGCTCGAAGTAGCTCATTTCCCTGCCGTCGAGTACTCCGAGGCAGGGGACGCTGCGCCCGTCGCCGTCCAGTTGCCGACGCAGGTGAGCGAGGGTGACGGCCGGGGCCCCGGCCAGCTCCCAGTACTCGAACACGGCGGGGTCGTTCATCCACCGGCTGATGCGGCGCACATCCCGTGCGACAGAGACAGGGGCGAGATGGAATCGGCCGGCCGGGGTGTCGGTGGCGGTCCAGCCGGCGGGATCGTCCAAGGGGTGACCCGGCCCGGCGGAGGAGGACGGAGCGTCCCTCGATAGGGGCTGGCAGGGAACGGAAGGTGATCTGGAGGAGGCTCCTCGGGTGTCGGTCCGTGCAGCGCGAGGGCCGGACTCTACGACGCCGGCATCGGAGTACCGCACCGTGGGCCCGCTCATGCGCCACCCTCAGCGAGCGCCACCACCCGTGTGCGACCGGCTGTTCGCGTCGGCGAGGGCGCTCGGTCGGGCTGTGTGTCCGTGGTGGGCGGATCCCTGTGCGTTTCCTCGGCTGGCGTATCCCGCTGATCGATCGACCTCCGGTGCTCCTCGGTGATCGGTGCGTGGGTGGGGTGCGGTAACACGGCGTGGGTGACCTCAGCGATGGAGGGGATTGGCGATGGTGACGTAAACGGATTGGGTGTCGACGGGACCAAGGAGTTCGTCCAATCCATGGAGGCGAGTGAGCAGGTTGGCCTTGGTACGGAGGGTCGGTGTCTCCAGCAGCAGGGCGGTCAGGGGGGAACCAAGAGCCCGGGTGGAGACGAGGAACTGTCGGAAGGCAGCGAGCAGCACGGGTTCGGCGACCAGACCTTGTGACCCGAAGGCACCAATGAGGCCGAAGACGTTGTTGACCGCCAGGTAGTAGGCGAATCGTTCGTTGGCTACGTCGTCCGGGACGAAGGTGTCGCTCACGCTTCCGACCCCGGACAGGCGCCGGTTCAACTCCTCGCGGCGCGACTCCCGGAAGTAGTAGCCCTGGTTGTCCCGGTACCGTCCGCCGATGGGCCAGCCATCGACGTCAAGGATCACCAGGGTGTTCTGCTGGTGTGCTTCGAGCGCGACACCGGCCACGGCATCGAGCCAGAGCACCGGGCGTACCACGTGGTCGAGGTAGCGCAGGAACCACTCGGCTGCAACGGCGCTCGGTGGGCGGCCCGTACTGGACGCCAGCCGGTCGACGACGTTGCTGAGGCGGGAGTGCATCCCCGCACGGTCGGGCCAGGGACGTGGAGCCACCAGAGCGGCGACACAGAGGGCGTCGTCGTACGGGCCGAAAGGGTTGTGGCGGAGCACGACGTTGAGCCCGGGCACGGGTTCCGGGTGGTGGCTCTGTGTATGGACGGTGTCGACGGCCAACCATGCGGGGTCGCGCACGATGTCGAAGCCCGGGTGGGCGGCTTGCCATTGGCCAGCGAGGCCCGTACGCAGCAACCGGTGGACCTCGACGCCTCGGTGGAGTTCCTTGCGGAGGTTCTCACGCCGGGAGTTGGTGATGCGCACACCCAGTGACAGCTTGAGCATGGCTGGTGAGCCGGGCCTGTGCACGGTTCGGAGGGAGGACGTCGGATGCCAGGGGGCACCGTGGGGTCCCAGGTCGTGGAGGAGGCCGGAGTCGAACAGGGCTGCGACGGTGGGACGGTGGCGCAGTTCGTGTGCCTGCCAGGGATGGAGCGGGAGGGGGACGGTGTGCTGCGGGTAGCGGAGGTCCCCGCAGAGTCGAGTGATGAGTTGGTCGGCGGGCAGGGCTCGTCCCTGTTCCGTCCAGGCGGATTCGCTGGCGAGGACGGAGAGGTCGACGGCGAGCCAGTGGAGGGGGAAGGAGCCGTAGGCCTCGGGCGAGTAGAGGGGCACTTCGCTCGCGGTGAATCCCTCTCGGCTCTTGGGTGTCGGATGGAGGGGGTGTCCGAGGAGTAGGGATTGCTCTGCGGTCAGGAAGCGGTCGGCCTGGGGGGCGGGTTCGGGGTGGAGGCGTCGAGCGGCGATGAAGGAGGTGGTGTGGCGGACGGAGTCATGGACCTGACCTGCGAGTTCTGCGCCGTCGGTCTCGGCGTCCGCAGGTGCTTCTCGGCTCAGCAGGCAGGCCACCGTGACGGCGTCGACTCGGGGGGCACCGTCCGGCGCGCCCTCCCATGCGGGAGGGTCGAACCGGTGCCAGCCGGTGGACGACCAGTAGCGAACGGGTACGAGCAGTGCCGTGCCGCTGGCTGGCAGGGCGATCCGCAGGGTTGCTCCGTCCGGTCCGCAGGGTCCGGTGTCGGGTCCGCAGGGTCCGGTGTCGGGTCCGCAGGGTCCGGTGTCGGGTCCGGCGGATCTATCTGTTCTGGGTTCGGCGAGGGACTGTTCGCGTACCCAGCAGCGCAGGAGGTTCTCCACGGCAGCGGCATCTGCGGCACGGTAGGCGTCAGGATGGTCAAGGGGGTCGGTAGACCGCACCGTGACCTGGGGTTCGCGTGGATCACTGCCCGTCCAATCCACGGAGGGAGCGTCTTCGGAGTCAATCACCCTTCGGGAAGTTGCCAGGGAAGACGCGTCGGGTGAGTACTGGTCGTGGCGTCCGCGGGAGTGCTGCTGCGGAACCCTGGGCGACTCTGGAAGGCGCGGGTTGGCCTGTTCTGCTCTGGCTTGGTCACGTACCCCGGGGATCTCGGGTAGATGGTCGCTATTCGCTGGGGTGGACGGTTTCACGGTGCCTCCTCAGGGTCTGTTTACGGCGGGTTGCCCCACCCGGGGCCTGGCCCTGGTGTATAGGGCCGACGCCCTCGTACCTTCCCTCGGAGACAAACGACGGGGGCGTTCGGTAATCACGGGCGGGGCGAAGATCCTTGTCGGCTCGGAACCGCAGATGACTCCTTCGCCGTCCCCATCGGCACCGGCTCAGTGGGGGCCACGTGCCGCAAAGGACGGGGCCTTGTAAGGTTCGCGGCGGTTCCGGGCATTTCATCGGTCCGCCGATGAGTGGATTTCGCCCGGTTCGGCAGTTTCACGGTTTGAGACGCACTGCTCCACGGTTCACAAGCACAGCAACATCGAAGTCCCAGGGGGATCACGAGATGCGACCCATTCGTCCGACGCTGGCAGCGGCCTCCTTGGCCGCTGTCCTCGCCCTGACCGCCACCGCCTGCGGCCCCGCCGAGGACAATGCGGGCGACAAGCCCAGCGCTCCCGCCACTGCACCCACCGATGGCAAGATCACGATCCCGGACGAGCTGAAGGACCGGCTCAAGGCACACGGGATAGACCTCGACAAGTGGCGCAACGGCGACTGGAAGAACTGGGACAAGGACAAGTGGCTGCGCGAGGCCCAGGACTTCGTCAACCCGATCATCGAGGACCTCTGGGACCCGGACCGGATGAGGGAGGCCGAGAAGCCTCCGGAGCAGCCGATCGACCAGGACATCTCCGGTGATGACGGTGTCACCGATCCGACGCCGGCGCGGGTGAACGCTCAGGCGGTGGCGGCCCCGTACCGCACGAGCGCCCCCGAGGCCGGCAAGGTGTTCTTCGACGGCCCCGAAGGCTCCATGGTGTGCTCCGCGACGGTGGTGAAGGATCCCGCCAACCCGGGCAAGTCCAACATGGTGTGGACGGCTGGCCACTGTGTCCACGCCGGCAAGAAGGGCGGCTGGTACCGCAACATCGCCTTCGTGCCGTCGTACAACGACAGCGCCAAGAGCTCGGGGCAGTTGGAGAGCGCCGCCAAGGAGGAGATCGCTCCGCACGGTGTGTGGTGGGGCGACTGGGCTCAGACGTCCGACCAGTGGATCAACCAGGGGGCGAAGACCGGTGGGCAGGGTGCACCGTTCGACTTCGCGGTGATCCATGTGACCCCGGAGAAGGGTGGGACGGGGAAGTCATTGGAAGAGACGGTCGGTTCAGCTCTGCCGGTGGACTTCAATGCGCCTGCGGTGGCGCAGATCTCGAACATGACGGCGACCGGCTACCCGGCGGCGGCACCCTTCGACGGCGAGAAGATGTTCCAGTGCCCGGACAAGCCGGGACGGCTCTCCGTGAAGACGAACGAGCCCACGATGTACCGCATTGGGTGCACGATGACCGGTGGTTCGTCCGGTGGTGGATGGGTTGCGGACGGCAAGGACGGCAAGCCGGTCCTCGTCTCGAACACCTCGATCGGCCCGGTCTCGGCCGGCTGGCTGGCCGGGCCGCGGTTGGGGCCCGAGGCGAAGGCGGTCTATGACGCGGTCAGCGAGAAGTTCGCCGGCCAGTAGCCTTCACCCCGGCTGACGCAGAAACGGCGGATGGCCCACCCCCGTGGAGGGTGGGCCATCCGCCGTTGTGCGCTTGTCCGTCAGTGGGTGACGGGCACGTACGGGGCGAGCGCGGCGGCCAGTTCCTCATGGACACGGGCCTTGAGCAGCGTCCCCTCGGGGGTGTGCTCCTCCGAGAGCACCTCTCCGTCGGCATGGACACGAGAGACCAGCCCGCCCTGGGTGTAGGGCACGAGGGCCTCGATCTCGACCTCGGGCCGCGGCAGCTCGGAGTCGATGAGCGCCAAGAGCTCCTCGATGCCCTCACCGGTGCGGGCCGACACCGCGATCGCATGTCGTTCGATCCGCAGCAGTCGTTGGAGGACCACGGGATCGGCGGCATCCGCCTTGTTGATCACCACGATTTCGGGCACGTTCACCGCGCCCACGTCACGGATCACCTCGCGGACGGCGGCCAACTGCTCCTCCGGGGCCGGGTGCGCGCCGTCCACCACGTGCAGGATCAGATCGGAATCGCCGACCTCCTCCATGGTGGAGCGGAACGCCTCGACCAGGTGGTGGGGCAGATGGCGCACGAACCCCACGGTGTCGGCGAGCGTGTAGATCCGACCGCTCGGTGTCTCCGCCCGGCGCACGGTGGGGTCGAGGGTGGCGAACAGTGCGTTCTCCACCAGGACTCCGGCCCCGGTCAGACGGTTGAGCAGGGAGGACTTCCCGGCGTTCGTGTACCCCGCGATGGCGACCGACGGCACCTTGTTGCGCCGGCGCTCCTGCCGCTTGATCTCCCGGCCGGTCTTCATCTCCGCGATCTCCCGGCGCATCTTCGCCATCTTTTCGCGGATCCGACGCCGGTCCGTCTCGATCTTGGTCTCACCGGGTCCACGGGTCGCCATGCCGCCACCGCCACCGCCACCCATCTGCCGGGAGAGCGACTGTCCCCAGCCGCGCAGCCTCGGCAGCATGTACTGCATCTGTGCGAGGGCGACCTGGGCCTTGCCCTCACGGGATTTGGCGTGCTGGGCGAAGATGTCCAGGATGAGGGCCGTGCGGTCGACCACCTTGACCTTGACGACGTCTTCGAGGTGGATCAACTGGCCCGGGCTGAGCTCACCGTCGCAGACCACCGTGTCCGCGCCGGTCTCCAGCACGATGTCCCGAAGCTCCTGGGCTTTGCCGGAACCGATGTAGGTGGCCGGGTCCGGCTTGTCCCGGCGCTGGAACACGCCGTCGAGCACCACTGCGCCGGCTGTCTCGGCGAGGGCGGCGAGCTCCGCGAGGGAGTTCTCCGCATCCCTCATGGTCCCCGAGGTCCAAACGCCGACCAGCACCACACGCTCCAGGCGCAGCTGCCGGTACTCGACCTCGGTGACGTCCTCCAGCTCGGTGGAGAGGCCAGCCACCCGCCGCAGTGCGGCACGGTCGGAGCGTTCCAGCTGGTCGCCGTCCCGCTCCCCGTCGATCTCCCGGCTCCAGGCGACGTCCTCTTCCATCAGGGCATCGGCCCGAAGGCTCTCGGTGCGCGCATCGGCCAAGCTCTGTGAGTCGAAGCTCTGCTCGTCCTGGGAAGTGGATGAAGAGGAGGTCATTGGATCCTTACGTCGAAGGGGTGGAAGGGGATGCCGGTGCGCTCGTGAACGAGTGCTCGGCGGTGCCGGACGACGGTACGCCCGTACTCCTCCATAGGCGACAACGTGTGACGGGTCCCGGATGATTCCCGCCGCGGGCTGCGGCCCGTGGGCGCCACGGCCGGAAGCCGTCGACAGGTCGATCGTCGCACGGGCCGATACGGGGCGTCACGCGAATTCCCCGACCGCGGCGCGCCCCGTACCGTCCCCTCTTCGGGCGCCCGGGGTGCGGGGCACCGGTCATCGGGCCGGGGGCTTCACCGGGACTGCGGCCTTCGCGGGCGCGCTGGTCCGCCAGTCGGGGTGTCCCGGCATCGGAGGCGTCCGCTCCCCGTACAGCCAGTCCTGGAAGAACGGCGCGAGGTCACGTTGCGCGATCCTGCCGGCGAGATCGGTGAAGTCCTTCGTGGTGGCGGTGCCGTCCCGGTGGTCGCTGACCCAGGCCCGTTCCAGGCGGTCGAACGCCTCGCTGCCGATCGTCTGGTGGAGCGCGTACAGCACGAGCGCGCTGCCGTCGTAGACCACCGGGCGGAAGAGGCTGATCTTCTGGCCGGGGGCGGGGGGGTTGGGTGCCGCGGGCGGTCCGCCGTCGGCGCGCCACTGGTCCGAGCGCCGGTACGCCTCGCGCATCCGGGCTTCCATGGAGTGCCCGGCCTTCTCCTCCGCGTACAGCGCTTCGTACCAGGTGGCATGGCCTTCGTTCAGCCACAGGTCCGACCAGGTGCGGGGCGAGACGCTGTCGCCGAACCACTGGTGTGCCAACTCATGGACCATGATCGAGTCGACGTACCACTCGGGGAACTGGCCGTTGACGAAGAGGCGCCGCTCGAAGAGGGACAGCGTCTGGGTCTCCAGTTCGTAGCCCGTCTCGGCGTCGGCGATCAGTACGCCGTAGGTTTCGAAGGGGTAGCGGCCCACCTTCCCCTCCATCCACGTCAGTTGGTC
This sequence comes from Streptomyces sp. NPDC005963, assembly GCF_040638655.1. Lineage (NCBI taxonomy): Bacteria > Bacillati > Actinomycetota > Actinomycetes > Kitasatosporales > Streptomycetaceae > Streptomyces > Streptomyces sp. NPDC005963. Next base: position 238,933 of record NZ_JBEXVD010000007.1, read on the forward strand.
CGGCGTCTTCTTCAGCCAGCGCTCCAGCGTGGCAAGGTCCTTGGCGGGCACCACGTCGCGCAGGGGCAGACCTCCGGGTCCCTTCCGGGTGGGGACGGCGGAGGTGCCGATCGAGACCTGGGCGAGTTCGGTGGCCATCGGGTGGCGGGTGCGATAGGCCCACGTCGTGGTGGAGCCGTGTTCCTCCTTGGACTGCCGCACGCCGTTGGCGACCGCCGTCAGCTCGCTGGGTGCCGTGATCCGAAAGGTGAACTGCGCCTTGTCCGCGGGGTGGTCGTTGGACGGGAAGACCCGGTGGGCGGCATCCGCCTGGTTGGCCATCGCCAGCCCGTCTCCGGTGCGCACCCAGCCGCCCGAGCCCGCTTTGCCCCGCGGGTCGCTCGTGTGCTCCACCATGATCCGCAGCCGTGAGCCGGCCTCCAGGGGGAGGACAGGCTCGATGACGAGGTCCTCACCCGCGGTCACGAACTCGGCCGGGAGGCCGTTGACCTCGACCGAGCCCACCGTGCCGTGCGTGAAATCGAGGTTGACGCGCTCCAGGCGTTCGGTGGCCCACGCGTCGATCTTGGTGACGGCGTCCAGGGGCGTTTCATTGCCGCCGTGGTAGGTGAACGCGATGTCGTACTCGGCGACGTCGTAGCCCGGATTGCCCAGATGAGGGAAGAGCGGGTCGCCGATGCCCAGAGGGGCCGGCGAGGGAGGGGGAAGGACGGCGGCGACGAGGCAGGCCGCCGCCGCGGCCAGCAGCGCGGCGCGCAGGCCGCGCCGGGTGCCGGTGGGTCGGGAAGTGGGCAGCATGGACAACCGCTACCAGTGCGCAGCGCCCCCGGGGGCCGCGGCGCGCTCCGTGCCACTCAAACGGAGTCAGCCGGTGGGTGCCGGGCGCTGACGCCGAGCGACGTCGTACACGCCGGGTACCGCACGCATGGCCCGCATCAGGGCGGGGAGCCCGGCGGCGTCGGGGAGTTGCAGGGTGTACGTGTGCCGTACGCGCTGCTGGCTGGGTGGTTCGACGGTCGCCGAGACGATGGCCGCGCCTTCGACGGCGATCGCTTCGGTGAGATCGGCGAGGAGGTGGGGCCGCCCGAAGGATTCGGCGACGAGGGTCACCCGACAGGCCGCGGCATCGCCCCAGCGCACGGGGATCGGTCGGCGCTCCAGGGACTTCATCCTGGTGACCGCGGCGCACTGTTCCCGATGAACGGTCACCACCCCGCCGCGTACGGCGAATCCGGTGACCGCGTCAGGGGGCACGGGAGTGCAACAGCCGGCGAGGCGCACGGTCGCCTCGGGCAGGTCCACGACGGCGTTCGCGGTGGTGGAGGGGCTGGTGTCCGGCGTGACCGGCATGGATCTGCGCGGCGGCGCGGCCTGGGGCGCTGCGCCTTCGGGGTGGGCCTTGAGCCAGGAGGCGATGGCAATGCGGGCGGCGGGGGTTCGGGCGTGGTCCAGCCATTGCGGGGAGGGTCCTGAGCCCGCGTCCTGCGCACCGGGGCCGCCCTGGACCACTCCGGCCGTCGAGGGGACCGGTGTCATACGGGTGTCGTGGGCGAAGAGGAGATGGACGGTGTCGCCGTCCCGCAGCACCGTGCTCAGGGTCGCCAGGCGGCCGTTGACGCGTGCTCCGATGCAGGCGTGGGCCCGCTCGCCGTACTGCGCGTACGCGGCGTCGACGCAGCTCGCGCCGGCGGGGAGCCCCATCATCTGGCCGTCGGCGCGGAAGACGGAGATCTCGCGGTCCTGGGCGAGGTCAGCGCGCAGGGAGGACCAGAAGGCGTCCGAATCGGGGGTGGACTCCTGCCATTCCAGGAGTCTGGAGAGCCAACCGGGGCGGGTGGGGTCCCTGCGCTCCTCGTCGTCCTGGTCGAGTGCGCCGGTATTGCGGTCGGTACCGTCCGGGGCCTCGGTCGAGGCGTAGGGATTACCGAGGGCGATCACTCCCGCCTCCGCGACCCGGTGCATCTGGTGGGTGCGGATGAGGACTTCGGCGACGGCGCCGTCCGTGCCCGCGACCGCGGTGTGGAGGGACTGGTAGAGGTTGAACTTGGGGGCGGCGATGAAGTCCTTGAACTCGGAGATCACCGGAGTGAAACAGGTGTGCAGTTCGCCGAGGACCGCATAGCAGTCGGCGTCCTCACCGACGAGTACGAGCAGTCGCCCGAAGTCCGTCCCGCGCAGTTCACCGCGTTTGATGCTCACCCTGTGCACGGAGACGAAGTGGCGCGGTCTGATGACCACTTCGGCGGCGATGCCCGCCTCGCGCAGCACGGTACGGAAGTTCTCGGCCATCGCGTCGAGCGCCACCCCCGCCGTCGGGTTCTCCGCGATGAGGACGCGGGTCCGCTCGTACTCCTCCGGGTGGAGGATCGCGAAGACGAGGTCCTCCAGTTCGGTCTTGAGCGCCTGGACCCCGAGGCGTTCGGCCAGCGGGATCAGGAAGTCCCGGGTGACCTTGGCGATCCGTTCCTGCTTCTCGGGGCGCATCACGCCGAGCGTGCGCATGTTGTGCAGTCGGTCCGCGAGCTTGATCGACATCACCCGGACGTCGTTCCCGGTGGCGACGAGCATCTTGCGGAAGGTCTCGGGTTCGGCCGCCGCCCCGTAGTCGACCTTCTCCAGTTTGGTGACGCCGTCGACGAGGTAGGCGACTTCGGCGCCGAACTCGGACTTCACCTGGTGGAGCGTCACATCAGTGTCCTCCACGGTGTCGTGGAGGAGGGAGGCGGTCAAGGTGGTGGTCTCAGCACCGAGTTCGGCGAGGATCAGGGTGACCGCGAGGGGGTGGGTGATGTATGCCTCGCCGCTCTTGCGGAACTGTCCCCGGTGCGACGACTCCGCCAGGACGTAAGCCCGGTGCAGGATGGCGAGGTCGGCGTCCGGGTGATGGGCGCGGTGGGCGTCGGCGACGTGCCCGATCGCGTCGGACAACCGATCGCGGGTGGTCGGACCGAGGAGCGCGGCACGCCCCAACCTGCGGAGGTCGATCCTGGGACGGCCGCGCCTGCGGCTGTGGGCACCAGGGTTGGCGGCCTCTGCACTCATCGGGGCACCTCCGGGCGGCAATCGACCGGCGATGGCTAGAGCAGGAGTGCCCTCCGGGCCGGTGCTTGATGCTACCGAGCCCACCACGTGGAGCAGTCCGCCTCTCGCCCAGCGTGAAGCGGATCACCCATTCGAGCGAAGCTCTATCGCACGGTGGTTTCGGAGCGTGCGAGGAGGAGGGGTTCGATGTGACCCTCAGCGACGATCACGGCCGGGCCCGTCATGTCGATCTCCCCGTCCGGGTGCTCGGTGATGACCAGGCGTCCGCCGGGGAGGTCCACGACGTAGGCGACGGGCGTGCCGCTGACCGTCGGGTCGACGCCGTCGCGGCGTGCTGCGGCCACCGCCACCGCGCAGGCGCCCGTACCGCAGGACCGGGTCTCGCCGGAGCCTCGTTCGTGGACCCGCATGGCGACGTGGCGCTCGCCCCGGTCGACGACGAGTTCGATGTTCACCCCTTCGGGGTAGACGGCGGCAGGCGTGTAGGAGGGCTCGGAGCGCAGGTCCCCCGCGTGGTCGAGGTCCTCGACGAAGGCCACGGCGTGGGGGTTGCCCATGTTGACGTTCCGCGTGGGCCAGGCTCGCTCCCCCACGGTGACGGTGACCGTCTCATCGGGCAGCACCGCGCGGCCCATGCGCACGGTGATCTCACCGTTCGCCGCGTCGGTCCCCTTGGCGATGTGGACCTTCTTCACCCCGCCCCGGGTGGCGACGGCGAGATCGCCGACGGCGGCGTGACCCGCGCGCTGGAGATAGCGGGCGAAGACCCGTACGCCGTTGCCGCACATCTCCGCGATGGAACCGTCGGCGTTGCGGTAGTCCATGAACCACTCGGCCTCGCCCGCCATGGAGCGCGCCTCGGGATGGGCGGCGGACCGGACCACGTGGAGGAGTCCGTCGCCGCCGATGCCGGCCCTGCGGTCGCAGAGCCGGGCCACGAGGTCGGCGGGGATGTCGAGGGCGTTGTCCGGGTCGGGAACGATCACGAAGTCGTTCTCGGTGCCGTGGCCCTTGAGGAAGGCGATCGGTGCGGGCTGCGTGGTGCTCACGCCGTCCATCGTACGAGGCCGGCGCGGCCGGTGATCACGCAGGGATCTTCCCCGGGACGAGACGGTCCGACCCGATGACCGGGCCGTCAGGGGCGTCCGGGCAGTGCGGAGGGGTACGAAGGCGGGGGCGGCCTCAGCGGAGGCGGGCCACTCGCCAGATGGCCAGAGCGACGAGAACCGCGCCCACACCCACGTACAGCGCCAGGACGCGCCAGTCGGGGCGCTCTCCGGAGCCTCGGGCGGGCAGCCCGGGCCAGGTGTGCCCGACGCGGCGGGCGGCCATCACTCCCCAGCCAGCGGCGCAGCAGCTGATGAGGAGACCGAGCATGGCGACGACCGCGCCACCCTCGCCCGTACCGAAGGCGAGCGGAAAGGCGAACATGAGCGAACCCACGGCAGCGAGGGCGACGATGGGGGCGAGCTGCCAGATCCTGAGCCGACGGGCCGGGCGGAGTTCGACCTCGACCTCGTCGGTGAGCTGCCCCTCGTCGTCGGGGCCGTCGGGACTCAGTCGGGGCGCAATGTCCGCCGCGTCCCGCTGTTGCTGGTCCGTGTCGTGAGGGCCGGCCTCCATCGCCACGCGCCCTCCCCACTCGGACTCCACAGTCGATCGATGCTCGATGATGGCACGGTCCGGGGCACCGCATTGACGGGCAGTGCGTCCCGATGCCATCACGTGATCAGGCTGTAACCGCTCGTTCGATCAACGCCAGGGCCTCCTGCGGAAGTTCCCCGCGGTGCTCCGCGGCCCCACTGAGCCAGTGCACCCGGGGATCGCGTCGAAACCACGAATCCTGACGGCGCGCGAAGCGTTTGGTGGCACGGACGGTCTGCTCGCGCGCCTCCGCTTCGCTGTACTCACCGGCGAGGGCGGAGAGGATCTGCTGGTAACCGAGGGCGCGTGACGCCGTGAGCCCCTCGCGCAACCCCTGTGCTTCCAAAGCGCGCACTTCCGCCACGAAACCGTCGTCCCACATGCGGTCCACCCGGCTCGCGATGCGCTCGTCGAGTTCGGGGCGGGCGACGTCGACACCGATCTGGAGCGTGTCGTAGACGCTGTCGTGACCGGGGAGGTTGGCGGTGAAGGGCTTGCCCGTGATTTCGATCACTTCGAGCGCGCGTACGATGCGACGACCGTTGCTGGGGAGGATCGCCCGACCTGCCGCGGGGTCGGCGGCGGCGAGCCGAGCGTGCAGGGGGCCGGGACCGCCCTGCGCGAGTTCCGCCTCCAGCCGGGCCCGGATCTCGGGGTCGGTGCCGGGAAAGTCGAGGGTGTCGATCGCGCCGCGGACGTAGAGCCCGGAACCGCCGACGAGCACGGGGGTGCGGCCCTCGGCGAGCAGTCGATCGATCTCCGCCCTGGCGAGCTTCTGGTAGTCGGCGACGTTCGCCGCCTGGGTGACGTCCCAGATGTCGAGGAGGTGGTGGGCGACGCCGCCTCGCTCGTCCCACGTCAGCTTGGCCGTTCCGATGTCCATCCCACGGTAGAGCTGCATGGAGTCGGCGTTGACGACTTCACCGCCGAAATGACGGGCCAGGAAGACCCCCAGATCGGACTTTCCGGCTGCGGTGGGGCCGACGACGGCGATGACCTTCGGTACGGGAGCTGCGCTTCTCACCGCACCAGTCTCGCAAACACCGGGAGGTGTCCCCGAACGAGCGAGGTAACGGCACGGCCTGGGCTTCGTTTCCTGTTGCGAGGTGACGGACGCCGGTTTCCCGACCGGTGCCGCCGGGGTCGAGGCAACAGGGCGCTCCGGACGGCGCGGAACTTCACTCACACGAGTAGGCTATGGAGTCAATATGGGCGTTTTTGCACGGTTCCTTCGTAGGTCCAAGGATGTTGCTCCCGTCGAGGGTGACGGTGTCGAAGAGTCGGCCGCGGGTAGCCTGACAAAGGAACCCGAGGCCGGCAGCGGTTCTGCGGCCGAAGCGTCTACGGACGGATCGGCCGAGAAGCCGGAGGCCGCAGCCTCTGATGCCGAGAAGGCTGAGGAAGCTGCGGAGGCGAAGGCTCCGGCCGCCGACGGCGTGGAGATTCCCCGGCAGCAGTCCGCCGGGGAGGCCGCGGACAGCGAAGCCGGCGAGGGCGCCCGCAAGTAGGTCCCCCGAGGAAAGGTGCCCCATGGGCCTCATGGACACACTGAAGGCCAAGCTCGCCCCGGCCAAGGACAAGGTCTCCGACCTCGCTCAGCAGCACGGGGGCAAGATCGAGCAGGGTCTGGACAAGGCCGCGAAGGCGGTCGACTCCAAGACCAAGGGCAAGTACAGCGGCACGATCGAATCCGGCACCGGAAAGGCCAAGCAGGCCCTGGACCGGATCGCGCACAAGGACGACGGCGGAACCCCTCCGACCACGCCGCCGCCTCCGGCCACCTGAGCACGACCGACCGTCCGACGGCCGCGGAGCACCACGCTCCGCGGCCGTCGGCCGTCTACGGAGGTGCATGCCGTTCAGTGGGTTCCCACCGAGCCGGGTTCCGTGTGTGGGGCGGCGGCGCACGGACGGGGCATCAGGACCAGGTGGCGACGAAGTAGCCGACCCCGTAGGGAGCGTCCTCGTACAGCAGTCGGCCGTCGAGATCGGCGCCCTCGGCGGCCCCGGCGAGCAGTTGCCAGGAGGAGCGCCCGGCCGCCTGGAGTTCTCTCGCCAGTTCGGCATCGAGATCGGCCAGTGCTCCTGTGTCGGCCGTGGCGAGCGCGCGAGCGGTACGGGCGTCGAAGCCGGCGGCACGCTCGTCGAGATAGCCGGGTGCCTTGACCGAACGACATGCGCTGCCGTCGCCCATGACCAGGAGCGCGATCCGCGGCGCACGGGCGGCGATCTCTCGCCCCGCCGCCAGGCACCTGGCGGTCTCCAACGTCTCGTCCATCCCCAGTCCCTCGACGGGACAGGCCGCCCACCGGGCGTGGTCGAGCAGCCAGGCGCCGACGGTGAGGGAGACCGGGAGCCGGCGGGGCTGTGGTTCGCCGGTGCCCAGTCTGACGGTGGCCTGCACCCCGAATCCGCCGAGGGAACCGACCGCACCCGCGTGGTGCGGGCCGCGGTCGCCCTCGCCCGCGGGTCCGACGACGACCAGCCGATCGGGGCGGGCAGCCGCGAGCACGCCGATGGCGTCCGCGCACGCGGTCCGCGCGCCGTCGAGCTCCGGGGCGGCGCCCACGGCGACATCGGGGATGAGCAGCGGTGGGGCAGGGCACACTGCGGCGGCGACAAGCATGATCGCCAGCCTAGTGCGGGGGTCGCACTCTTGGGGAGTGACGTCCGCAGTGGAGCCTTTGTCGGCGCACTGCTTCAGCCGATCGGCGCCGCCCGGCGCCCCTTGCTGTGCAAGGAGGCACGGGATACGCGGACGGCCGGCCCGAAGAGCCCGAAGACCCCGAAGATGTAGACGTCAGCCCACGCCGCAGGCGGGTGCGGCGACTGCCGGAAGGGGTTCGGGCGCCCCGATCTGCGGCAGACCCAGCATCACTCCGGCGGGCTTCGGGGCGCGTCCGTCCCGGCGCTTCTGCCAGGCGTCACCGGCACGGGTCCTGCGGACGGACGTCACGGGACCTTCGGCCAGCAGGTGGTGCGGTGCCGCATAGGTGATGTCGACGGTGACCACATCGCCCGGGCGCACCTCGGCGTCGGGCTTGGTGAAGTGGACCAGCCGGTTGTCGGGAGCGCGCCCGGACAGCCGGTGGGTCGCGCCGTCCTTACGGCCTTCGCCCTCGGCGACCATGACCTCAAGGGTCCGGCCGACCTGCTTCTTGTTCTCGCTCCAGGAGATCTCCTCCTGGAGGGCCACCAGTCGTTCGTACCGGGCCTGGACGACCTGCTTGGGGATCTGTCCGTCCATCGTCGCGGCAGGGGTGCCGGGGCGCTTGGAGTACTGGAAGGTGAAGGCGTTCGCGAAGCGGGCCTCGCGCACGGTGTGCATGGTCTGCTCGAAGTCCTCCTCGGTTTCACCGGGGAAGCCCACGATGATGTCCGTGGAGATGGCGGCGTGGGGAATGGCCGCCCGCACCTTCTGGATGATCCCGAGGAAACGCTCCTGCCGGTAGGAGCGACGCATGGCCTTGAGGATCGGGTCGGAGCCGGACTGGAGCGGCATGTGGAGTTGCGGCATCACGTTGGGGGTCTCGGCCATGGCGGCGATCACGTCGTCGGTGAAGTCGCGCGGGTGGGGCGAGGTGAAGCGGACCCGCTCCAGGCCGTCGATCCGGCCACAGGCGCGCAGGAGCTTGCTGAACGCTTCCCTGTCGCCGATGTCGGATCCGTAGGCGTTGACGTTCTGGCCGAGCAGGGTGATTTCGCTGACGCCTTCGGAGACGAGCGCCTCGATCTCGGCGAGGATGTCGCCCGGCCTGCGGTCCTTCTCCTTGCCGCGGAGGGCGGGCACGATGCAGAAGGTGCAGGTGTTGTTGCAGCCGACCGAGATGGAGACCCACGCGGCGTACGCGGACTCGCGGCGGGTGGGCAGGGTGGAGGGGAACGCCTCCAGTGATTCCGCGATCTCCACCTGGGCCTCTTCCTGGACCCGGGCGCGTTCGAGGAGGACCGGCAGCTTGCCGATGTTGTGCGTGCCGAAGACGACGTCGACCCAGGGCGCCTTGGTGACGATGGTGTCCCGGTCCTTCTGGGCCAGGCAGCCGCCCACGGCGATCTGCATCCCGGGGCGCTTGGTCTTCATCGGGGCGAGCCGACCGAGGTTGCCGTAGAGCTTGTTGTCCGCGTTCTCCCGGACCGCACAGGTGTTGAAGACGACGACGTCGGCGTCGCCGTCGGCCCCGGCGGGAGCGCGGACGTAGCCCGCGTCCTCCAGCAGCCCGGACAGCCGTTCGGAGTCATGAACGTTCATCTGACACCCATAGGTGCGGATCTCATAACTGCGCTGAACGTCCACGGCCTGGCTCCGGTTGCTGCTGGTCATGTGACAAGGGTAGGCGGTGGCTCGGACAGTTCTGGCCCGGGAGCCTTCCGCTGGCTCCATTCACCGGGTCGGGTACGGGCTCGGACGGCCTCGAACGCCTCCCGGACGGTACGGATCGCCCGGTCCCACGCCCCGGGCCTGGTGTGCGAGGTGCCCGCCGCGCCGGCCGCACTCGACCGGCGGGGCGATCTGATCGAACTCGGCTACGGAGAGTTCGGTCGGCCGATGGCGCGCAGGAAAGCGTCGAGCCTACGCAGTACGACAGATGGCCGACGTCATGGAGTCCGTAGCGGATATGCGCGTACGACCGTCCTGGGATCTGTCAGCGGGCGGGGGCCGGTACCGTCGAAGCGCTCGCCGTCCTGTACGTCGGGAAGGCCCCGTCCACATGGTCACGCGGAGTCACCCGGGCAAGGGGGGCGAACCCGTGTGCGGACGGCAGCGCGCGAGCCTGGTCAGCCCGGGAGACGACCTGACAGGATCGCACCCATGTTCCAGGCCATGTCCCACATCAGCCGCCGTGCGTTCCAAGCGACGACGGCGGTCCTGGTGCTGCTCGGACTGCTGCTCTGGTGGCTGCTGCCGTTCGGCGAAACGAGCCCGCAGGGCTCGATCACCTTTAGTACCGGCCTCCAGAACGGCGTGTACCAACGGTACGGAGTGCTGTTGAAGGAGGCGCTCGCCCGCGACCTGCCCGAGGTGGACATAGATCTGCGGCTCAGCGAGGGATCGCAGCAGAATCTGGCCCGGGTGGCGTCGGGAGAGGCCGATTTCACCGTCGCCACAGCCGATGCCGTCGCCAAGTACATCCGCGACGGCAAGCCGGGCCATGAGCGTCTCCGCGGCTGCGCACGGCTGTACGACGACTACGTACAGCTGGTCGTGCCCAAGTTCTCCGAGCTCAACAAGATCGAGGACCTCCGCGGCAAGAAGGTGGGCATCGGCCCCGAAGGGTCCGGGGTGCGGCTGATCGCCGATCGGCTGCTGGCCGCCGCAGGGCTCGATCCGGCCGAGGACATCACCCCGGTGCCCGCGGGGATAGACGTCGTCCCCCAACTGCTGAAGCAGGGCAAACTGGATGCCTTCTTCTGGTCGGGCGGGCTGCCCACCCGGGCGGTGCAGAGCCTGTCGGAGCAGTATCCGATCAGGCTGCTGCCGTTGGACTCGCGCCTGGTGGACAAGGTCCATTCGGTGAGCGACGCCGCGAGCTACTACCGGCTGGCCGTGATGCCACCGGACGCCTATCTGGAGGCGCAGGCGGGGCTCCAGATCTCCACCATGGCCGTCCCCAATCTGCTGGTCACCACCGCTCGCATCGATGCCGACCTGGTCAAGGGCTTCACCCGCACGGTGATCAAGAGCCGTGACCGCATCGGCAACACCGTCCACCCCGCACAGTTGGTGGACCTCCGTACCGCGATCTACACCGATCCGCTCCCCCTGCACGAGGGCGCCACCCGCTACTACGGCTCCGTCAAACCGTGACCGCGCTCAGGACGTGGACGGAGGGGTACGCGGGACACTCACGGTGACCTGGAGCCCATGGGGCTCGTGGTGGGCGTACGCGATCCTGCCGCCGCCCGCCGACAGCAGGGCCCGTGAAATGGAGAGTCCCAGCCCCGAGCCCTTGATGTTCTGGTGGCGGCCACTGCGCCAGAAACGGTCGCCGATGCGGGACAGTTCCTCATCGGTCAGTCCCGGTCCCCGGTCCGCGACGGTGATCGTGGAGAGATCACCCCGGGAGGAGACCGAAACGGAGACCTCCTCCCCTCGGGGGGTGAACTTCAGGGCGTTGTCGATCACAGCGTCGAGGGCGCTGGACAGCGCGACCGGATCCACCCAGGCGGTGACCGGCAGGGAGTCTCCGACCAACCGGACCCCTCTGTCCTCGGCGAGCGGGCGCCAGGATCCGACCCGCTCGTCGGCGAGTTCGCCTATGTCGATGAGTTCCAGGACGGCCGAGGCATGTTCGGCCAGCGCCAGGTCCAACAGGTCGTCGAGCACCTGCGTCAGACGCTTCCCCTCGGTGCGGACCGAGGCGATCTCCTCGTTGCCGTCGGGGAGTTCCAGCGCGAGGAGTTCGATCCTCAGCAGCAGGGCGGCGAGCGGATTGCGCAACTGGTGCGAGGCGTCGGCGACGAACGCCCGCTGCTGCTCCAGCACTTCCTCGACGTTGTCCGCCATCTCGTTGAAGGAGCGGGCGAGACGGCGCAGTTCGGGCGGCCCACTGGCAGCCGCCACGCGGGAGTTGAGCTGCCCCGTGGCGATGTCGTGCGTGGCCGCGTCCAGCACGCGCACGGGACGCAGCACCCACCCGGTGAGACGGAAGGCCGCGCCCACGGCGAGGAGCATGGCCGCGCTCTCCCCCGCGGCGATCAGCAGCCACCCCCTGAGCACACGGGAACGCAGTTGTCCGGTGGGCGAGTCGGTGTAGACGACGGCGACCACGTCACCGTCTCGGACGACGGGCGACGCGACCACGAGCCGGCCGTCCTCCTGCCAGGGCCAGACCTGCGGCGGGTCCTGGCTGCGGCGGCCCGAGAGCGCCTCCCGGAACGCCCGCCGCCCCTGTCCGTCCAGCGGAATGGCCATGCCCTCGGGGGCGTGCGCCATGGACTTCCCGCTGCGGAAGAAGACACCGACATCGATGTTGTAGGTGCTGTAGTACCGGTTGAGTTGGTCGCGCAGCGTGGTGAGCCGCTCATCCGAGTCGGAGGAGTCGGTGACGAACTGGGCCAGGGCGGCGAAACGTACGGTGTCGTCGATCCGGTCGACCACCACGCGTTGTTGCTGTGCCGCTGCGAGGCTCACGGCGAGCGGAAAGCCGAGCGCGAGCAGTACGCCGGCCATCAGGACGATGAGGAGCGGGAGGAGTCGGGTGCGCACGGGACGTCAGGGTGTCATGCGGCGGGCGGAACGAGTCGATAGCCGACGCCCCGGACCGTCTCGATCAGGGCGGGCATCCGGAGTTTCGACCGCAGGGACGCGACGTGCACCTCCAGAGTCCGTCCGGTCCCCTCCCAACTGGTGCGCCAGACCTCGCTGATGATCTGCTCACGCCGGAAGACGACACCCGGACGTTGTGCGAGCAGCGCCAGGAGGTCGAATTCCTTGCGGGTCAGGGGGATTTCCGTGCCCTCGACGCTGACCCGGCGGGTGGACAGCTCGATGGTGACGGTCCCGAGGCGCAGCGCGTCGTCGGAGGCGGGGGATCCGGTCTCGTCGGCACCTGCCGTACGGCGGCTGACGGCGTGGATGCGCGCGAGCAGTTCCCCCGTGTCGTACGGCTTGACGACGTAGTCGTCGGCGCCGAGGTTGAGCCCGTGGATGCGGGAGCGCACGTCCGAGCGTGCCGTGACCATGATCACCGGGGTGGAGGTGAGCTTGCGGAGCTTTCCGCACACCTGGTAGCCGTCCTGGTCGGGCAGGCCGAGGTCGAGGAGGACCACGTCGAAGGGGGGCTTGCCGGGGTGGGTGTCGGGAAGGACCGCCCGCAGGGCCTCCTCGCCGTTGCGGGCGTGCACCACGTCGAACCCGTGGCGGGCGAGCACTGCTGACAGCGCGGCGGCGACGTGATTGTCGTCCTCGACGAGCAACAGCCTCATGGCCGCCTTTCAGTCGCATCGGTCGTACGGTCGGTGGCCCGGTCGATCAGCGATCCGGGGGGCGCGCGTTCCTCAAGGGGCGGCGGGTGTACCAGGGCATCAAGGCCGATGCCCGACGGGACAGTCAAGGGGCTTCCCCGCGACCGTCGATTTCCGTTATGCACCCGGTACGCCGACCGCCGGCGCCTTCACCCATAGTGTCCACCTGAAGCCGGATCGTTATCCTCAATTTCCGCTCAGATGTAATGACGCTGGTCGCACCACCTCACTACTGTCCTCCCAACCGAGGAGGACGGAGCTAGGGCCGTGAGCGGAGTATCAGTCACCAAGGGGGCCGAGGACACCGTCCCGGCAGCAGGTGACCTGGTCGTGCTGAGCCAAGTCAACAAGCACTTCGGCGCGCTGCATGTGCTCCAGGACATCGATCTGACGATCGCCCGGGGCGAGGTCGTGGTCGTCATCGGACCTTCCGGGTCCGGTAAGTCCACGTTGTGCCGCACCATCAACCGTCTGGAGACCATCGACTCGGGTTCGATCGCCATCGACGGCAAGCCCTTGCCCCAGGAGGGCAGGGAGCTCGCGCGACTGCGGGCCGACGTGGGCATGGTCTTCCAGTCGTTCAACCTCTTCGCGCACAAGACGGTGCTGGAGAACGTGACGCTGGGTCAGGTCAAGGTCCGGCGCACGGAGAAGAAGGCGGCGGAGAAGAAGGCGCGTGCCCTTCTCGACCGGGTCGGCGTGGGTTCCCAGGCCGACAAGTACCCGGCGCAGCTGTCGGGCGGTCAGCAGCAGCGGGTCGCGATCGCACGGGCGCTGGCGATGGACCCCAAGGTCATCCTCTTCGACGAGCCCACGTCGGCACTCGACCCCGAGATGATCAACGAGGTGCTGGAAGTGATGCAGCAGCTCGCTCGGGACGGGATGACGATGGTCGTCGTCACCCACGAGATGGGGTTCGCGCGTTCCGCGGCCAACCGCGTGGTCTTCATGGCGGACGGCAAGATCGTTGAGGAAGCCGCCCCCGAAGCGTTCTTCAGCAATCCGCGGAGCGACCGGGCCAAGGACTTCCTGTCGAAGATCCTGCACCACTGACGTCGTAGCACCACACCCCCGACGACCGACGAATCATGACGTAAAGGGATGTTCATCATGAAGCTCCGCAAGTCATCTGCGGCCATTGCCACGGCTGCCGCGCTCTCCCTCACCCTCTCCGCGTGCGGCGGTGACAGTGACGACAAGGGCGGCGGCAAGATCAGCATCGGCATCAAGTTCGACCAGCCCGGTGTGGGGCTGAAGACGCCCGATGGCAAGTACGTCGGCTTCGACGTGGACGTCGCCACCTACGTGGCCAAGGAACTCGGCTACGACGCCAAGGACATCGTCTGGAAGCAGACGCCGAGCGCCCAGCGCGAGACCATGATCGCCAACGGCGACGTCAAGTTCATCGCCGCGAGCTACTCGATCAACGACAAGCGCAAGGAGAAGGTCTCCTTCGCCGGCCCGTACTTCCTGGCCCACCAGGACCTGCTGGTCCGTGCGGACGACAACTCCATCACCGAGCCCAGCAGCCTCAACAGCAAGAAGCTCTGCTCGGTGACCGGCTCCACCTCGGCGCAGAACGTCAAGGACAAGCTGGCGCCCAAGGCGAACCTCCAGGAGCAGGGCGGCTACTCCGAGTGTCTGACGGGCCTGGAGAACAAGGCCGTTGACGCGCTGACCACGGACGACTCCATCCTCGCCGGCTTCGCGGCCCAGAAGGAGCACCAGGGCAAGTTCAAGCTGGTCGGTCTCCGGCTGAGCGACGAGCGGTACGGCATCGGCCTCAAGAAGGGCGACACCAAGCTCCAGGGCGACATCAACAAGGCCCTGGAGAAGATGAAGTCGGACGGTTCGTGGGAGAAGTTCGTCAAGGCCAACTTCGGCCCGGCGAACTACAAGAACGAGCCCGCGCCGGACGTCACCGAGAAGGGCTGAGCCAGCGCTGACGTGCCACCGGCACCGGCCGGTGCCGGTGGCACGCGCCACGATCCAACCAGGAGAGATCGCGGGTCAACGTGTTCGACTTCCTTGATTCCGGGCAGTACGACCTGCTCGAAGCGTTCTGGGTGACGGTGCAGCTCACCGTCTACTCAGCCATCGGTTCCCTGATATGGGGAACCCTGCTGGCCGCCATGCGGGTGGGCCCCGTACCGATGATGCGGGCCTTCGGGACCGGCTACGTCAACGTGGTCCGCAACACCCCGCTGACCGTGGTCATCGTCGCCTGCTCCCTGGCCCTCAACCAGACGTTGGGATTCTCGCTCGGCGCCGAGGACTTCAAGGACATCGGTTTCCGGCTGGCCGTGCTCGGTCTCGTCGCCTACACGGGCACCTTCGTCTGCGAAGCCCTGCGCTCCGGCATCAACACGGTCCCCGTCGGACAGGCGGAGGCCGCCCGCGCACTGGGGCTGAGCTTCTCCCAGGTGCTGACCCTGGTCGTGCTCCCCCAGGCGTTCCGCTCGGTGGTCGCCCCCCTCGCCAACGTCCTCATCGCGCTCACCAAGAACACCACGGTGGCCGCGGCGATCGGCGTGGCGGAAGCGTCCCTCCTCATGAAGGAAATGATCGAGAACGAAGCCGATGCGATCTTCGCCGTCTTCTCGGTCTTCGCCTTCGGCTTCATCGTTCTGACCCTGCCCACGGGCCTGTTGCTCGGCTGGGTGGCCAAGCGCGTGGCGGTGAAACGATGACATCAGTCCTGTACGACGCTCCCGGCCCCAAGGCCAAGCGCCGCAACGTGCTCTACACGGTGGGCTTCTTCGTCGCCCTGGGAGCAGTGGCCTGGTGGGTACTGGCCACCATGGCCGACAAGAACCAGCTGGCCGCAGAGAAGTGGAGTCCCTTCGTCAACGACTCCAACGTATGGACCACGTTCCTGCTGCCCGGGCTGTGGGAAACGGTGAAGGCAGCTGCCCTCGCGGTGGTCATCGCGCTCCCGCTCGGCGCGGTACTCGGCATCGGCCGACTCTCCGACCACGCCTGGGTACGGGTGCCCGTCGGCGCCGTGGTCGAGTTCTTCCGGGCCATCCCGGTCCTGATGCTGATGCTGTTCGCCTTCGCCGCCTTCTCCCAGTTCACCGACATCGAATCGGAGATCCGGCCGCTGTACGCCGTGGTCACCGGGCTCGTCCTCTACAACGCCTCGGTGATCGCCGAGGTCGTACGGGCCGGCATCCTCTCCCTGCCCAGCGGTCAGACCGACGCAGCGAAAGCGATCGGCATGACCAAAAGCCAGACGATGACGTTCGTCCTGCTGCCGCAGGCCGTCACCGCGATGTTGCCCGCACTGGTCAGCCAACTGGTCGTCATCGTCAAGGACACCGCCCTCGGCGGGGTGCTGCTGGGGCTCGGCGAATTGCTGTTCCAGGCCCGTCCGATCATGGCGAACTACGGTGCCAACACCATCGCGACCCTCACCGTGATCGCGCTGATCTTCATCGTCCTCAACTTCATCCTCACCAGCATCGCCGGGGCGCTGGAGCGCCACGCGCGACGCGCACCCAAGAGCACCGGGGCCGTCGTCGACATCAAGCAGATCGACGCCGGAATCGGAGGCGGCGGAGCCTAGACGCCCTCTTCCGGATCAGGCCGACTCCGGCACGATCCGGAAGGCGGGCCCACAGGGCACGTCGCAGCAGAGCAGGGGCGGTGGCACGGCGGTGCCACCGTCCCTTTTCGCTCACCCCGGGCGCGTCCGTCCCCCGGCACAGGACCCACCGGTCGAGCGGAAGCACACGGCCGATTCCCACGGGGCCGCCGGGGGCAACGAGTCCCACGGGGTCCGGTTCTTCCGCCGCCGGGTGGTGCAGTGTCCGCCATGTCGCTCATGGGTCACTTGACGCAGGCACCCCCAATGGGTTGCATACGTTCTGTGATCACGCACCGGGCTCCCACCACGCCCTCCGGCCTCTCCCTACGAGCCACGGGAGCCACTTCGTGGACCCGGTGATCGTCGTCGGCGCAGGTCCGGTCGGTCTGGCGCTCTCCCTCGCCCTCGCGCACCAGAACGTCCCCTCCGTCGTGCTCGACGAGAGCAACGGCAAGGAGGAGCCCCGCCCCGCCCGTACGGCGGTGCTGCGCCCCGATACCGCCGCCATGGTCGAACGGCTGGGCTGCGCTACGGTCCGTGACGAAGGAACGCGTTGGGTCGGATGGCGTTCCCTCCGCCGCAAGCAGGAGGTACGCCATGTGGCACTGGGCGACGACACCTCTCCCGCACCGCTCCACATCCCCCAGCACGCCCTCGCCCGCGGCCTGAGGAACGCCATCGCCGCACGCGACGAGATCACGCTCGTCACCGAGAGTCGCGTGGATTCCCTGGAACAAGACGCCTCCGGCGTCACCGTCCACACGCGGGGCCCCGAGGCGACCTGGTGGCGCGGCAGCCATGTGGTGGGCTGCGACGGTGCACGCTCCACCGTCCGCAAGCTGGTCGGCATCCGGTTTCCCGGCCGCACGGCGGTGGAGCGGCACGCCGTCGCCACGCTGCGGGCCGAACTACCCTGGCCCGACGAGGCGTTGTTGCACCGTTCACCGCCCTGGCGCACCGGCGGCGAGGAGATCACCGCCCGTCCCCTGCCGGACGACGTCTGGCGGCTGGACTGGCTACTGCCGCCGCGCAGCGAACTGGTCACCCCCGACGCCTTGGTGACCCGGATCCGTGACACCCTCGCGGGCTGGTGCGGCCAGACCCCTCCGTACGAGCTGATCGACACCGGCGTGCACACGATCCATCACCGGCTGGCACGGCGCTGGCGGGTGGGCCGGGCCTTCCTCGCCGGCGACGCGGCCCATCTGTTGGGGGCGTTGGGCACCGGGAGTCTCGACGAGGGGCTGCGGGATGCCGACAACCTGGCGTGGAAGCTGGCGCACGCCTGGCACCACGGGGCCGGCGAACTGCTCCTCGACAGCTACCAGGCGGAACGCCGGACCGCGATCGCCGGCCGACTGCGCGCCGCCGACCAGGTGCTGCCGATACTGCGCGGCGGAGGTGCGCTGCGCACCTATCTGCCGGGGACCACCCGCGGTCACGACGTACTGCTCACCGACGGGCATCTCGGGCAGGGCCCGCTCGGTGCGGCCCCCGTCTACCGGCACTCGCCGCTCGGCGCAGGCCATGTCGCCCAGCAAGTGCCCGTGGGGACGGAGGCGGGCGCCCCCGTAGCCGATGTACGGGTGACCGCACCGGATGGAACGGGAGCACGCCTCCGCGACCGACTCGGACGAGGACGGCTCCTGGTGGTGCTCGTCGCGCCGGGGACCGGGGTGTGGGATCGACGCCATTGGCAGAGCGCGGGTGTGATGCCACGACTGGCCGCCGCGGTGAGCGCACTGCCCGTCAAAGCAGAGCTGTTGGTCACGGAGTGCTACCCCGGGGCGTCGGCACACACCGTGCTG
The DNA here is from genome assembly GCF_040638655.1 of Streptomyces sp. NPDC005963. Classification (NCBI taxonomy): domain Bacteria; kingdom Bacillati; phylum Actinomycetota; class Actinomycetes; order Kitasatosporales; family Streptomycetaceae; genus Streptomyces; species Streptomyces sp. NPDC005963. The sequence continues at coordinate 256,981 of NZ_JBEXVD010000007.1, forward strand.
CTGGTACGCCCGGACGGACATCTGGTCGCCACGTTTGCCGGGGTGCGTCCCGCAGAGCTGTACGCGGCGGCAGACGCCGCCCGTGGAGGCACGCTGGAGTCGGAGGCGGCGAACAGCGACCGCACCGCGGACATCAATTGACCCTCAGGAATCAACATGGTGTACTCCGGAGCGTGACCGACACCGATGTGCGCCTGTGGCGGAGGGTCCATATGGACCTGCTCCGTTACGCGGGCTGCGTGTGTCGACCGTCCTGCTGATTTCGCCCTCTCTTCTGCGCGCCCGGCTCCAGTGAGACCGGGTGCCCTCCAGCGAACATCCAGGACGGTTCTCCGTGTCCCAGTCTGCTCGACCCCTGTCCGCGTCCCTCCCGACAGGGTCAACCCCTCATGCGTCCACGGCGTCGGATGCCGCCGTCTCATCGGCTCCCGCGACCTCTTCGCTCCCCCCGTCGATCGCGTCCTGCTCACCCAGGACCACGGTGCCGACCACCGCACTCCTTGAGCCTCCTACACCTGTCATCGCAGGGACGTCCGACGGGGTGTCGGAGCTCGTCGAGGGCACAGCCACGGGATGGGGTGGGGAAGGCGGCACCTCCCCCACAACGGCCGAGCTGCTGGACTTCGTCCGACAGACCGCTGCGGACGCCCAGGCGATCGCCTCCCTACCCCTGGACCCCGACGGCCGCACCTGGGTACGACTCGACGGGCCCCGCGGCAGCGAAGCATGGCTCATCGGCTGGCCTCCCGGGACGGGCACCGGATGGCACGACCACGCGGAATCGATCGGCGCATTCGCCACCGCAGCAGGCAAGTTGACGGAGAACGCACTGGCAGTGCGGCTACCCGCGAGCGGCTGGAAGACCCTGGAGCTACGCGAAGGGGTGGATCGACAACGGCAACTGGGGGTGGGGCAGGGGCGCGCCTTCGGACAGCACCACGTGCACGAGGTCCTCAATGTGTCGCCCACCGACCACGCCATCTCCGTCCACGCCTACTACCCGCCGCTTCCCCTGATCCGACGCTTCAGCCGATCCGGAGCCGTCCTCAGGTTGGAGCAGGTGGAGCGAGCACAGGAGTGGCAGTGAGCGAGCCCATAGGCATCGATGAACTTCTGGAACGGGTCCGCACCGAACTGGATCGGGTGGAGCCGCAGCGTGCCTTTGCCGAAGCCGGATCAGGCGCTCTGCTGGTCGACATCCGCTATGCCGCCCTGCGTGAGCGGGACGGACTGATCCCCGGTGCACTGGTCGTGGAACGCAATGAACTGGAATGGCGGCTGGACCCTCAGGGGAGTCACCGGGCGCCGGAGGCGGTCAGCCACGATCTTCGGGTCGTGGTGATCTGCAATGAGGGGTACGCCTCCTCCCTGGCTGCGGTCTCGTTGCGCCAACTGGGGCTGCACCGGGCGACGGACCTGATCGGCGGATTCCAGGCGTGGAAGGCGGCCGGACTGCCGGTGGAAGGATAGGAAGCGTGGTCGAGCCCAGGAGCGTGCTCACGCAGGCCCTGGGCCCTGCACGGTAGAGGCGAGCGTTCGAAGACGCGGTGGACGGGCGAGCCTCTTCCCCCCGGAGCAACCCCCTGTACGGCTGCCCGCCGGTGTTCAGCCGTCCCCGCGGAGCCCCTCCAGATCCCCCAGCGCATCCATTCCTTCCATGGATTCCCCCTCTTCCTCCAGCGCCTGCCTCACCACGCGAAGCGCCACCCCCTCCCCGTACCCCTTGCGGGCCAACATCCCCGCCAGCCGGCGGATTCTCCGGTCTCGATCCAGTCCCCGGGTCGAGCGCAGCCGGCGGGCCACCAACTCTCGCGCGGTCTCCTCTTCTCGTTCGGAGTCGAGCTGACCGACGGCCTCGTCGATCAGCGCGGGCTCCACCCCCTTGGTCCGCAGCTCCCGGGCCAGCGCCCGTCGGGCAAGGCCCCGGCCGTGGTGCCGGGACTCCACCCATGCGTCCGCGAAGGCCGCGTCATTGATCAGCCCCACGTCCTCGAAACGGGACAGCACCTCGTCGGCCACCTCCGGAGAGATCTCCCGTTTCGCCAAGGCGTCCGCAAGCTGCTTGCGGGTACGCGGGGTCCCGGTGAGCAGGCGCAGACAGATCGCCCGCGCCCGCTCGGCCGGATCCTGGGGCGGCGGCTCCGTCTCGGCCCTCGACGATTCGGAGCCGCCGCCCTGCCCTCTGGTACGCCTCTTCGATGGGAAAGGCATGGCGGTCAGCTCTTGGCTGCCGCCGCCTTGGCCGTCTTGGCCTTGGTGGCGGGCGCGGGCACGGACTTCACGGCCTCATCGGCCGGGGGCTCCGCCCCGGCTGCGTCCGGGCCGGGCTGAGCCTCCGGCGCCGCGGGCCGAACGCCCACTCCCAGCTTTTCCTTGATCTTCTTCTCGATCTCATTGGCGAGATCGGGATTGTCCTTCAGGAAGTTCCGGGCGTTCTCCTTGCCCTGGCCGAGCTGATCACCCTCGTACGTGTACCAAGCGCCGGCCTTGCGGACGAAGCCGTGCTCCACGCCCATGTCGATCAGCCCGCCCTCACGGCTGATGCCGTGCCCGTACAGGATGTCGAACTCCGCCTGCTTGAAAGGCGGCGCCACCTTGTTCTTGACGACCTTGACGCGGGTGCGGTTGCCCACCGCGTCCGTGCCGTCCTTGAGGGTCTCGATACGGCGGATGTCGAGCCGGACCGAAGCGTAGAACTTCAGTGCGCGGCCACCGGTCGTGGTCTCCGGCGAACCGAACATCACGCCGATCTTCTCGCGCAGCTGGTTGATGAAGATCGCCGTCGTCTTCGACTGGTTCAACGCACTGGTGATCTTCCGGAGTGCCTGGCTCATCAACCGCGCCTGGAGGCCGACGTGGGAGTCGCCCATCTCGCCCTCGATCTCCGCCCGCGGCACCAGGGCCGCCACGGAGTCGATCACGATCAGGTCGAGTGCGCCGGAGCGCACGAGCATGTCGACGATCTCCAGCGCCTGCTCGCCGTTGTCGGGCTGGGACAGGATGAGGGAGTCGATGTCGACGCCCAGCTTCTTCGCGTACTCGGGGTCGAGAGCGTGCTCGGCGTCCACGAAGGCCACCGCGCCGCCCGCCTTCTGGGCATTGGCCACGGCGTGCAGGGTCAAGGTCGTCTTACCGGAGGACTCCGGTCCGTACACCTCGATGACACGGCCGCGCGGCAGTCCGCCCACGCCCAGTGCCACGTCGAGCGCCGTCGACCCGGTGGGGATGACCTCGATGGGTTCGTTGGGTCGCTCGCCCAGGCGCATCACCGCGCCCTTACCGAACTGTCGTTCAATCTGTGCGAGCGCGGCGTCCAGCGCCTTCTCGCGGTCGGTTCCTGCCATGGGTTCCACCCGATTTGCTTGTGTCGATCGCTTCACGTCAATGACGCTAACCCCTGCCACTGACAATGGGGCCCGACGTCCCGCCGGCCTGTGGATAACTCCACGAAAACAAGGGGCCGAAACCCCATAAGAATGGATGTTCGATTTCAGTGTCAAGCGCACCGGCCGGCGCGTCGGATGCCCTCCGCCGCCTCTGCAAGGTCGCCGGAAGGTCACCATCGGGGCATCCCTCGACGGACAACGCCCCTGGAAAAGCCTGATGCCCGACGCCCGCATCAGGCATCAGGCATCAGGCATCAGGCATCAGGCATCAGGCATCAGGCGAGATGGTCAGCCCTTCGCGACGACCGGTTCCGTGAGACGTCAGTTCGCGAGACGTCAGTTCCGGTCGGGAACCACCGGGGGCTTCGCCGCCGCACCGGCGTCATCGGACGCGGCGTTCACCACCCGGGCGCGGATTCGCTGGAGGACCCCACCGGCTCCGGGCTTGCGGTGCCCGTGCACCCGCGGGTCGTCGGTCACGTCGTACCGCCTCACGTAGGCGCCGAGGAACGCCTGGAGGGTGGCGACCGCCGGGATCGCGATCAGCGCACCGACCGCGCCCAGCAGTGCCGTACCGGCGATGACCGAACCGAAGGCGACCGCAGGGTGGATGTCCACCGTCCGGGCGGTCAGCTTGGGCTGGAGGACGTAGTTCTCGAACTGCTGGTAGACCACGACGAAACCGAGGACCCACACCGCGTACCAGGGGTTCTCGGTGAAGGCGATCAGCATGGGCAGCGCCCCGGCCAGATAGGTGCCGATCGTCGGGATGAACTGGGAAACCAGACCGACCCAGACCGCCAGCGCGGGTGCGTAGGGGACCCCGAGGATCTCCAACAGGACGAAGTGGGCGAATCCCGAGACCAGCGCCATCAGGCCGCGCGAGTAGAGGTAACCGCCCGTCTTGTCGACGGCGATCTCCCAGGCGCGCAGCACCTCGGTCTGCTTGGCCGGAGGGAGCACCGAGCACAGCGCGCGCCGCAGGCGCGGCCCGTCCGCGGCGAAGTAGAAGGAGAAGAGGAAGATCGTCAGCAGCTTGAACAAACCGCCGAGGACCGTCGCGGAGACGTCGAGCACCCCGCTCGCACTGTTCTGGACGTACTTCCGCAGCCAGTCGGAGCGCAGCAGGCTGTCCTGGACCTCGACCCGGGACAATTCAGTGTGAAACGTCTGGTTGATCCAACTGATCACGGAGTCGAGGTACTTGGGGAGGTCCTCGACCATGGTGACGATCTGGTCGGCGAGCATCGAGCCGAGCAGGACGACGAACCCGACCCCCGCAGCCAGGACGCCGAAGAACACGAGGAAGGTGGCGAGCCCCCGCCGCATTCCGCGGGCCGCCATCCTGCCCACCGCGGGCTCGATGGCAAGGGCCAGGAAGAAGGAGATCAGGATGTTGATCAAGAGGCCGATGAGCTGGTGGAACGCCCAACTACCCAGCTGGAGACAGGCGTAGAGCGTCAGCGCGAGCACCATGGCGCGCGGCAGCCAGCGGGGCATCCGCGCGGGGCTCGGCGACTCTGCGGGCGGGGCGGGCGGAGGCGGGTTCGGAGGGGGCGCGTCGTGCGCGCCGGGGCGGGATGCCGAGGGGGCTTCGGGTGCGCCCGCATCCCCACGGCCCACGGCCGGGCCGGGTTCCGTACGGACCGCGGAGGCACTCTGGGTGCCGCCCTGGCGGGGTACGCCCTGCTCGGATCTGTCCTGATCGTTCTTGTCGGTCGTCGATGCCACGGGGCAAGTGTCGCCTACGTGGCGTAGTGCCCATGGATCGTCCGGAGGGAAAGGGTTCGACCGTCAGCGGCTGCCGCGAGAACACCCGGGCCATAAAAAGGACATAAGCCAAGGATGCGGTACAGGACTTCACCCCGTCAGCGTGAGGAGTCCGTGCGGTCCACGGAATGCGAAACGCCCGCACTGGATCACCGCTTGTCAGTTCACCGCTCGCCGGTTCAGCGCTTGTCCGAGGGCACCTGAACGGCCGCACAGACCGCCCGCCAGACGTCCTTGGCCTCCCAGCCGGCGTCGAGCGCCTGGTGCACCGTACGGCCGCCCAGTTCGGCCATCACATGGTCCTGGGCGAAGGATTCGGCGTACGACGGGCCGAAGTGGTCCGCCATCCGCTCCCAGAAGTTCGTCAACCGCATGACACCAGTATCCCGCTCTCGGGGTGCGGTCCGGCCCGTTCCGGATGCCGAAAGCCCTTTCCGTCCTACGGTCGAAGCATGGCTGGAACCGGACCGGACCCCTTGCACACGCCCCTGTCTCCGCTGTCTCCGCGCGCCCGCGCCGAGCGCTTCGTCTGGCTCACCGCGCGGGTCCTGGAGCAACGGCGCTTCGCGTACCACTTCCTCCGTGGCGGCCCCGACGGCGTCGAAGCGGCGCTCGCCGCGTATCTGAACGAGGACGGCGGTTACGGGCACGCCCTGGAACCGGATCTGCGCGGTCCGATCAGCCAGCCGCTACACACGGCACACGCCCTGCACGTCCTGGACTCCATCGGCCGGTGCGGCGGGCTGCGGGTGGAACGGATGTGCCGCTACTTCACGGAGGTGTCGACGTCCGAAGGGGCGCTTCCGGCGGTCCACCCGACGCAGCGCGGCTATCCGGCGGCGCCCTTCGTCCCCGTCGTGGACGATCCCCCGGGCGAGCTCCTGGCCACGGGCCCGGTCGTCGGCCTGCTGCACCGCAACCAGGTCTGGCACGCCTGGCTGTTTCGAGCCACCGACTTCTGCTGGTCGGCCGTCGAGGGGCTGACGCAGTCCCATCCGTACGAGATCGAGGCGGCGGTCGCCTTCCTCGACGGGGTGCCGGACCGCTCACGGGCCGAGGCGGCGGCCGATCGGCTGGGGCGGCTGGTGCGCGAGCGGCAGTGGGCCGTCCTCGACCCGGAACGGATCGAGGACTACCCGGTCGCCGACGGCTACGCCCCCGGTGAGCACCACTTCCCGTACGACTACGCGCGGACGCCCGGCTCGCTGGCGCGGCGCTGGTTCACGGACGAGGAGATGGCCCGTTCACTGGCGCATCTGGAGCGCTCCCAGCAGGAGGACGGCGGATGGCCGATCACCTGGCGGTCTTGGGCCCCGGCGGCGGCGCTGGAGGCCCGGCCCAGGGTGACCGTCGAAGCGCTGCGGACGTTGCGCGCCCATGGGAAGCGCATCGACTGACGTACGCCGGCCGGGGTCGTGCGGATCAGCCGCCGAGCGCTCGAACGCCCGCGGTGACGGCCACGGCGGCACCGACCACGACGAGGAACGGTGCGCGCAGCAGCAGTGCCAGGGCCGCTGCCGCGACGCCTGCTGCCCTGGCGTCGAGCACGAGGGCGTCTCCCGCCCCGAAGGTCTGCTGGGCGGTGAGGGCGGCCAGCAGGGCCACGGGGAGCAGTGCGGCGAGCCGTTGCACCAGGGGGCGTTCCAGCGCGCCGGCCGGCACGAGCAGGCCGGCCAGTTTCACCAGGTAGCAGCCGATGGCGGTGGCCGCGATCGCTATCCAGACGCTCATCGGTCCTCACCGTTCTCGCGGTCGGTACGGGGGGTGTGCGGGCGGTTTTCGGGGGCGGCGCACATGTGGTCGGCGGGAAGCGTGGCGCCGGTGGTCGGCGCGGGCGCGTCCGGTCCCGTTGCGGAAGGCTCGGGCACCGCGTCGACTGCTTGCGGCCCGAAGCTGCGGCCCTTGAGCCAGAGCACCGCAGGGGCAGCGAGGGCTGCCACCAGGACCGGCATCCCCGCCGGCAGGACGGGCAGCAGTCCGAGCCCGAGCAGGACCGCGAGCGCGGCGACTGCACGCTCGGTCGCCGTCCGCAGCATGGGCGCGAGGAGGGCGAGGAAGACGGCGGGGCCGGCGGCGTCCAGCCCCCACGCATTGGTGTCCCCGATGGCCTCCGCGCCGAGCGCTCCGAGGAACGTGGTCAGGTTCCAGAGCACGTACAGCGTCAGTCCGGTCACGGTGAAGCCGAGGCGTATCGATCGGCGGTCCGGCTGGGCGAGGGCCACGGCCGTGGTCTCGTCGATCACCCAGTGCGCGGCGAAGGGCCGTACGACCTTGGGCAGGGCGAGCAACTGGGAAAGCCTGAGCCCGTAGAAGGCGTTGCGCACGCCGAGGAAGAAGGCGCCGGCGGCGGCCGTGAGCGGATTGCCACCTGCTGCGATGGCGCCGACCAGGGCGAACTGTGAGGCCCCGGTGAAGACCAGCAGGCTGAGTGCGCAGGTCTGCAAGAGGGTGAGGCCGGCGCCCGCCGCGGTCACGCCGAAGGCGAAGCCCGACAGGCCCACGGCGATCCCCACGCCGAGGGCGTCACGGACGACCGCCGCATCGGGCTTCGACGCTGGGGCTGCGACCGCGGCGGTCCGGGCATCGCCCCGGGGCGGGTCGCTCTTCGGGTGAACTGTCTGTTCTGGCACGTGCCGGACGTTACGCGAGCCTTCCACCAGCGTCTTGTACGTTCTTGCGCGCCCGGGTGCGGCCGAGCCGCTCATCGCGGTAGGCGCCCGGGGGCACGCCCACGATGCGGGTGAAGTGGCGGTTCAGATGGGGTTGATCGGTGAAGCCGACCTCGACGGCCGCCTCGGCGGGGGTTCTCCCCGCTTCCAGCAGTCGACGGGCGTTGCGGACCCGGGCATCGGTGAGCCAGGTGTGCGGTGGCATCCCGTACGCCGTCTTGAAGGCGCGGAACAGGGCGAAGGGGCTGGCGCCGACCTCCTGGGCGAGTCGGTCGAGCGTGGGGGGTCGGGCCATCCGTTCTTCCAGGAGCTCCCTCGCCCTGGCCGCGGTGCGCCCACCGGAATCCGGGGTGCCGCGGGCGGGCAGTCGGCTCCCGTGCCGGCCGAGCAGGCGGGCGACGACGATCCGCAGCAGGCTGTCGGCGGCGAGCGCATTGCCCGCCTCGGCGGCCAGGTGCACGTGTCGGATCAGTTCGGCGGTCTGCGGGTCCTGGACGTTCGACTCGGCGAAGCCGGGGGTGCCCCGCAGGGTGCTCATCTCGTGGGCGATGGTGGAGACGAGTTCCACGGAGGGGTAGAGGGTGGTGTAGGTCCAGCCCTCGGGCACTCCTGCACGGGCCGCGTGGGGCACTTCCGGGTTGATCATCACGACCATGCCGGGACGCACCGGAATCACTCCGTCCGGCATGATCAGGTCCTCGACCCCGCCACTGACGGAGGCAACGGTGAAGCCGTCGTGGCTGTGCCGGGGGAAGGTGTGTCGGACATACCGGGCATGCAGCAGGTCGAGGCCCGGCAACTCCTCGTACTGCCAGTGCCGCGCCCACTCATGCCCTGCCCGGTTCCCCATGCGTCCATTGTGCTGCGTACGGTCGGATGGCGGACTGCCGGTTCCTCGGTTGGATGACATCGGCGCAGGTCAGCGACAGGGGCGGCGCTGGGGGACCGCAGTCGGGCGCAAACCGGTCCGGAGAGGGAAGCCTGTTCGCCGCCCGGAACCGAACCGTCCGAACCACCTGAGCCGCCTAAGCCGCCTAGGCAGTGTCTGATGGCTCTTTGATGAGGTCGCGTAGCCAGATCACGATGGCTGCTGTGGCCAGGGTGCCGTTGAAGATGTAGTCGCGTTTGT